>NZ_DCSO01000043.1:0-7086 GCF_002325665.1 Methylophaga sp. UBA1464 | reverse complement strand
ACACCGGGAGATCAGGCTGAAAGGCATCTGGTAAGACTGATTAAGGATTAGCATCAGTGGGAAATATATTCGCGGTTACCAATCAGAAGGGCGGTGTCGGTAAAACGACCACCACAGTAAATCTGGCGGCTTCACTTGCTGATTCTGGCAAGAAAGTATTAATGATTGATTTAGATCCGCAGGGTAATGCGACCACCGGTTGTGGCATTGATAAAGATGCCATCGAAATCAGCAGTTATGACGTTATTATGGCTGAAGCCAAAGCCAGTGATGCGATCATTCGCCCGGAAGGCTTGGGCTTTGATGTGATGCCAACCAATACCGATTTGACGGCAGCAGAAGTCCAGTTGCTGGAAATCAAACTTCGTGAGCACCGGCTTAGATTGGCGCTGGAATCCAGTAAGGAAAAATACGATTTTATCCTGATCGACTGTCCGCCATCTTTGAGCATGTTAACAGTCAACGCGCTGGTCGCTTCAAAAGGTGTCTTGATTCCGATTCAATGTGAATACTATGCGTTGGAAGGACTCACCTCGTTGTTGCGTACTATCGAACGGGTAAAACAACGCGCCAATCCGGCATTGGAAGTCACCGGTATGGTGCGCACCATGTTCGATGCGCGTAATAATCTGGCCAATCAGGTGTCACGCCAATTGATAAGTCATTTCCAGGGTAAAGTCTTTCATTCGATAATTCCGCGTAATGTTCGCTTAGCCGAAGCGCCCAGCCATGGTCTGCCTGTGTTAAATTATGATCGAACTTCGCGTGGCTCAATTGCCTATATGGCTTTAGCCAGTGAATTGATGCGACGTGATAAAAAAGCGACAACGGCAAGCTAACACACAGGTATTCCTAAATATGGTAAGTAAAAAAAGAGGATTAGGCAGAGGACTGGATGCACTGTTAGGTGACGTCAATCAGGACGAAAACAGCCTGAATGACAGCTTGCAACATTTTCCGCTGGACATGATTCAACCCGGCAAATATCAGCCACGCATGGATATGTCTCAGGAATCCCTTGAAGAACTTGCCGACTCCATCCGTTCTCAAGGTCTGGTGCAACCGATTGTGGTGAGACCGATTGACGGCGGGCATTACGAAATCATTGCCGGGGAACGCCGCTGGCGGGCTTCCAAGCTGGCTGGCCTGGAAAGTGTTCCGGTTTTGATCAAAGATGTGTCGGATCGCAATGCAATCGCGATGGCATTGATTGAGAACATTCAACGCGAAAATCTCAACCCGATGGAAGAGGCCAATGCCTTGCATCGACTGCGTGAAGAATTTGAATTAACCCATCAGCAAACGGCTGAAGCTGTGGGGAAATCCCGCGCCACCATCACTAATTTACTGCGTCTGCGTAATCTCAATGATGATGTGAAAAAGTTGCTGGAAAACTGCGATCTGGAAATGGGCCATGCCCGAACGTTATTGGCTCTGGAAGGTGAAAGTCAGTCAGAAGCCGCTTTGCAGATCGTTGAAAAGGGTCTGTCTGTCCGTGAGACAGAACAGCTTATTCGTCGTCTGTTGAAATCCTCCCCGGCAGATAAACAGGAAGTCCCTCAGCCATCACTGGAAGAAATCGAGCGACTCGAACAGCGTCTTGCTGAAAAACTGGGTAAAGGCTTTAGTATCAAGCACCGCGCCAATGGCAAAGGAAAACTGGTTTTTGATTATTCCAATGTTGATGAGCTAAAACACCTGATTAAACAAATTGGGGTTTAAAAAGATAGTCAGAGATCAATTTGCACAGAACGGGTGAAGTCTATGTTTCACTCTGGTGCAACTTTGTTTACCTTACTGCAAGTTAGATGACCTCCATTCAGCACCGTTTTTTCTAACATCTCATTTTTAAAAGCATTGCATATCCATTCACGCGTGTCAGTCATTGCTGGACTGACAATTGCATAGCTCTGTTGAATCGACATTTATGGAGTCAGCAATGAAACTGTTGGACAGAATATTTAATTCATCAGAGTTCAATGAGCCTCCGATTGCAAATTCTTTGGAGCAGGATGAGGCGACATCCCCCCAACAATTTTCTGAGGCAGAAAAGCGTTTTTATCGTTCCCTGCAATTAGTAAGCAGCCAGACAGCACAGCTTTCACGACAGATTTTCCGCGCGCTGGAGGTACAGCAAAACTTTTTATCAGAAATCGGCCAGCGTACTGACAAACTGGATAGTGAACTCAGGCAGGCTAATGATTACCTGAATAGCTCAAACTCTACGGTTGGCGCATTACAGGCACA
This sequence comes from Methylophaga sp. UBA1464, assembly GCF_002325665.1. Taxonomy (NCBI): domain Bacteria; kingdom Pseudomonadati; phylum Pseudomonadota; class Gammaproteobacteria; order Thiotrichales; family Piscirickettsiaceae; genus Methylophaga; species Methylophaga sp. UBA1464. Next base: position 4,839 of record NZ_DCSO01000043.1, on the reverse strand, counting down.
AATAGACGTGGAAGTGCGGGATGTGAATGGCGCTGTCGGGCAGGCAATGCAAGACATATCACTTACTCTCAATGAAAAATCCAATAGTGTTACGCAAGTGCTGGATGGCATTCTGGAAATCGGGCGTGGCGTGAATATGCTGGCGCTAAATGCGGCTATTGAAGCAGCGCGTGCCGGGGAGCACGGCCGGGGATTTGCCGTCGTGGCTGATGAGGTTCGAAGACTGGCTGCCGTAACCATGGAGCAGGCGCAGCAAGCAGCCAAACAGCTGGATTTTACAGAGGTTAACACTGAACTGGATCATATCCGCGAAACCAATACCGAAAGACTGAACAGTTTTGTTGAGGTTATTCAATCTGCTACCGGTCAGCTCACCGAATTGTTTCAATCTATCAGTGAGCAACTGCGAGCGATTATGGAAAACACGGCGGTGATTTTTGAAACGCTGGATTTAAACAAAGGCGTTATGCAGCGCATACATGGCAAGAACAAGATCATTAACGATGTGGTTGAAGATATGTCCAGCGGTTTGGAAAAAATTGATATTCAGTCAGCGCAGATCGAGCCAGCCGTAAAAGCAATGGATAACACGCTGAAAAAACTCTTTTTGGTGCCGGATGCATCGCATGACCAACTCGATGATATTTTGCGGCGAGGAACATTGCGAGTGGCGATAGAACCCAATTTTGTTGGTCTGTCATTTCGTGAAAAACTCGGTGAGCCACTGAAAGGGCTGGATGTAGATTACGCCAGAGCATTTGCACGGTTCCTTGGCGTTGAATGTGAATTTATCGAAGCGCCATGGGATATGTGCACTGAATTACTTACCGCAGGTAAAAAATATGGTGAGCCGCCTGCAGACGTTGTGATCAGCGCACTTCCCCCATCCGCTGAATACGACAATGTTGCTTATTCCGAGGCCTATACCTATCTGCATTGGGTGTTGGCTCGCAGAAAGGGTGACAGCAATATCTCCCGGCTGGAAGATCTCAATGGCAAAGTAGTGGGTATTATCAATGATCCAGCCGCTTTTCAGGTGCTTGAAGATCAAGGTTTGCGCTGGAGTAGCAACGAAGGCAAAGCGGATGGAAGGATTAAACTGGAAAATTTAATTGCCTATTCCGATCAGACCCGAATTCATAATTGTCTGTCGGATGGCGTTGTCGACGCTTTTGGCGTAGATCTGCCTATTTATTACTGGGCCTGTGAAAATCCAGCCAGCCCCTGGTTTGGCAAGATTGAAATTATTCCGGGAAATATTGCACCGCAACCGTATTACTACACGATGGCCGTGAATGCGTGGGGATCAAGCTATCGGCTGTTGGCCAAAGCCAATGAATTTATTGCCTGGTTCAAACAACAGCCTGAACGTAAACAAATTGAGCAAAAATGGCAGGGGTCGCCAGTCAGTGGTGAAATCAGCTATCGCGATGAACCGGGTAATTTGATGGGAGAAGCGGAGCTTAAAAAGTTATATCAGGCGCATTGTTTAAAATTCGATCTGCAACCTAAATCCCTTGATCTTCAAGATTAAGCCGGGTTCCCAATGCATCACCTTTAAAAGCCTGATGGGCTGAAATAATGCTTTCTTCGGGAAAATATCACAGGCAAGTTTTTGCAAAACCAGAATCATAAATGGAATCTTTCACAGTGAAAAAATCAGGATTAAGCGAATTCATAAATCTGCAAATTTAATCTGCCTGAAATAAATTAAGCGAGATAGTCGTTGACCATGCAAAGCATAGGTCTATATAATTCCCTGATTTGCTTAAGGCAAAACTAAGATCCAGCGGATAAAAATGGAGCAATTAACCAGGGTCAGGCCCGTCAATCAGCTGCTAAAAACCCAGTTTATAGCGTTGCTGATCATAGTGGCTTGTGTCTCATGGTTACATGGCAAGGATGTCGCCATAGCCGTATGCTTTGGAGGCATGATTAGTGTGGCTAACACACTATTGTTGAAATGGCATTTACTGAGAACAGTCATGAAGGCTGGTGCCAATCCGGCAAAAAATCTCGGTGGCATATACAGGTGTATTGCAGAACGATGGGTTTTTACCCTGGCCATGTTTGTGGTTGGCTTCGTGGTGTTTGAATTTACCGCGTTACCGCTACTGCTCGGCTTCGTCGCGATACAAGTGGTTTTATTGTTTGGAAATATGAAACGGGCTTGAGACAAACATGGCGGAAGAATTAACAACTTCAGGATACATCAAGCATCACCTTCAGAATCTGACTTTCGGTCAGAAACACGAAGAGATAGAGCCGGGCGTATGGGCTCCGACAGGTGATTATGGTTTTGCGATGTCTTCTGGTGAGGCGGCGCAAATGGGTTTTTGGTCCATCAACGTCGACACCATGTTTATGTCGATTTTACTTGGCGGTTTGATGATGTGGTTTTTCCGCAGCGTTGCCAAAAAAGTCTCCGCCGGCGTCCCGACCGGCACACAGAATTTCGCAGAATGGATAATGGAGTTTATTGACGACACGGTTCGTGGTTCATTCAGCGGCGGTAAAAATACTCTGGTTGCTCCGATGGCATTAACCATCTTTGTCTGGGTTTTCCTGATGAACCTGATGGACTTAATTCCGGTAGATGTTATTCCCCTGGCCGTGGCTCACGGTGCATCAGCCATATTCGGTGTTGATCCGCACGATGTGTTCTTCAAAATCGTCCCGACAACCGATCCAAATGCCACGCTTGGCATGGCATTATTCGTTTTCTTACTCATGCTTTATTACAGTTTCAAAGTCAAAGGCGTCGGTGGTTTCGTTGGCGAACTGACCTTGCAGCCTTTTGGTAAATGGGCGCTGCCTATCAACCTTGTGCTGGAAACTGTCACCTTGATTGCAAAACCATTTTCACTGGCATTACGGTTGTTCGGCAACATGTATGCAGGTGAAATGGTGTTCATTTTGATCGCTACCATGTACGGTGCCGGTCTTGTTCTGGGTTCTTTTGCCGGTCTGTTACAGGTTGGCTGGGCGATTTTCCATATTCTGATTATTACGTTGCAAGCATTCATCTTTATGGTGCTGACCACGGTATATATGGATATGGCACATCAGGAACATCATTGAGTTTGATTGAGTTGTAACTTTATTTTTTTAGTCTTTAGACGTTCGTAGGAGAGAAAAATGGATATGGGTTTAGTTTATATTGCGGGTGCACTGATGATTGGTCTGGGTGCTCTGGGTGCGGCCGTTGGTGTCGGTCTGTTGGGTGGTCGTTTCCTGGAAGCTGCTGCTCGCCAACCTGAATTAGTGCCAATGTTGCGTACACAGTTCTTCCTGGTTGCGGGTCTGGTTGACGCGGTACCAATGATCGCTGTTGGTTTGGCAATGTATGTACTGTTCGCGGTAGCTGGTTAAGATCATTAACTCAACTCCCAATAGCGATAAACAAGAGGTACAGGCATGAATATCAATGCAACCTTGATAGGCCAGCTAATTGCCTTTGCGATTTTCGTCGCATTCTGCATGAAGTACGTCTGGCCGCCTATCATGCAGGCGTTGGAAGAACGCAAAAAGAAAATCGCTGATGGTCTGGCTGCGGCAGAACGTGGTCGTCATGAACAAGAGTTGGCAGAAAAACGTGCCCAACAGGTAATTCATGAAGCAAAAGATCAGGCAAGCGAAATCGTTTCTCAGGCACAGCGCCGCGGAAATGAAATTGTCGATGAAGCCAAAGGCACTGCGCGTACTGAAGGTGAGCGAATTCTCTCTTCTGCCCGTGCAGAAATTGAGCAGGAAGCGAACCGCGCCCGTGATGAACTGAGAGCACAAGTTGCGACAGTTGCACTGGCAGGTGCTGGCAAAATCCTTAGTCGTGAGATTGATGACAAAGCCCACACCGACCTGCTCGATGAGTTGGTCAGCCAAATCTAGAGGAATCATAGGATGGCAGAATCAATAACCATCGCTCGCCCCTACGCATCAGCCGTATTTGCGATTGCACAAGAAAAAGGCGACATGCAGTCATGGTCTGAGCTGCTTAGTGTACTGGCGCAATGCGCTGCTACTCCCGAGGTGCAATCCATATTGGTGAGCCCTGCGGTCAGTGATGAACAGGCAGTTAATCTGCTTGCCGATATCACTGGTGAGCTCAGCACAGATGCTCGTAGTTTTCTGCTGCTTCTGGCAGAAAACAATCGATTGCTGCTGTTGCCGGAAATTGCAGAGCTATATGAAGAGTTACGCGCCGATGCGGAACAAATGCTGTCAGCCGATGTGATAACCGCACGGCCGTTGACGGATGAACAAAAAAGCAAGATTGCTGCTGCACTTAAAAAACGCCTGGGTAAAGAAATCACCCTCAGCGAAAGCGTAGACGAAAGTCTGCTGGGCGGCGCAATCATTCGGGCAGGCGATCTGGTAATCGATGGATCTGCCTTAGGTAAATTGAACAGACTGGCCAGCGCGATAAGCTAAGCGGCCCGTAAAGAGGAAACAGAGATGCAACTGAATTCAGCAGAAATCAGTGACCTGATTAAAAAGCGAATTGAAAGCTTTGACGGGGCTACTGAAGCACGAACAGAAGGCACCGTAGTCGGTGTTACCGATGGTATCGTGCGCATTCATGGTCTTGCCGATGTCATGTCCGGGGAAATGCTTGAGTTTCCAGGCAACACTTTCGGTATGGCTCTTAACCTGGAGCGCGACTCAGTCGGTGCCGTTGTTCTGGGCGCATACCAACATATTTCTGAAGGCGACAAAGTCAAATGTACTGGTCGTATTCTGGAAGTTCCAGTAGGTGAAGGCCTGTTAGGACGTGTTGTTGACTCACTGGGTAAACCAATTGACGGCAAAGGTGACATTCAAGCCACCGGCTCTTCTCCA
>NZ_DCSO01000081.1:6917-8522 GCF_002325665.1 Methylophaga sp. UBA1464 | reverse complement strand
AACTCGCTGATATCATTACTAAAACTTCTGGCCGCGGCGGTATCACGCTGATGCCAGCCTTTGCCGTTGGCCGGGCACAAATGCTGCTTTATGTGGTGCATAAACTGATGGAAGAAGGCAGAATCCCCGAAATGCCGGTCTACCTGAACAGCCCGATGGCGATTAAGGCCACTGAGGCTTTCATCAAACACCACAAAGAACATAAGCTGGACCAAAGCCAGTGCGCGCTGATTGACGATCAAACTCAGTACATCCGTACCGTAGATGAATCTATCGAACTGGATGCCATGCGTTATCCCTGCGTGATTGTATCGGCAAGTGGTATGGCCTCCGGTGGTCGGGTATTACATCATCTTAAAACCTTATTACCGAATCCACGAAACAGTATTGTATTCGCAGGCTTCCAGGCCCCGGGCACTCGTGGGGATGCATTGGTAAATGGTGCTCAATCCGTCAAAATCCACGGTGCGTACTGGCCGGTAAAAGCCGAAATTCATAACCTGGATTCCATGTCCGCTCATGGTGACTACAACGAAATTTTGAGTTGGTTAGAGCAGGGCAACCTCAAGCCCGATAAGGTTTACGTCACCCACGGCGAAGTCGTTGCCAGCGACACCATGCGTAAATACATCACCGAAAAATTCGGCTGGGATGCTGAAGTGCCAGAACTGTTTGAGGAAGTGGATATTTGAAATAAGGTCATTCATCAAATCTGGCCCAATAAAACTGGCTCAGTTTTTAACTAAAACTGAGCCTTTTTTTGTCCGAGATTTGATAATCTCATCAGCCTTAAAAATTAACCACAGAGACACAGAGAATAATTTTGAATTGTTATTTCGCTCTTTATTGGCAGCTAAAGAAATCAGATGCAGAAATTCATATCTTCGATTAATCGTTAATATCTCAAATAAATCAAAGGTTTGTTTTAATTTTAAAAACCGTATAAATTGTGATACATCTCTCATTTTGAGGCCGATATGGATATTCAGCTCGCATCAACCTACTCCCAAGCCTGTTCAGGCAGAAAATTGATCCTGAATCTTTCACGATTAATGAATTCAGTAAAATCTTACCTGGAAAAAATTAGATATTTCAATTGGTTAATTCGTGTTGGTAGGGTTTGTCAAATTTATAAACCATCCACGCTAATAATTATTATGAGGTCGCAGATCTCATTAACAGACTGTTAGCCATGAAAAGCGGAATACCACGTCATGAAGTCTGGAGACAGGCATATCGCAAGCAAAGATACTGTCGTCACCTCACGCAACAAGAGTTGAATCAGCGAGTACGGGATGTATTTGTGAATAACTTGCGACTTACTCCGCAAGCAAAAATAGGTCTGCCACAGATGGATCTTGAAGGCGTAAGGGGTATGGAATTGTGGACGCATGTACTTGAAGAGATGGTGCTGCGTCATGGGCCATATCCAAACGGATTCACAAGAGATATTTTACATTCAGAGCCGTTCCCCGATTTTGTCGGTGATCTAGGAAAAAAATCCTCTCAGGTTCTTTCGTCAAGAGGACTTAAAGAGGGCCAGGTATTTATCAAATTTGGCGAAGCCAAGCACATGACAAGTTTGTACGAGTGAGGTGAATTACG
>NZ_DCSO01000081.1:0-6820 GCF_002325665.1 Methylophaga sp. UBA1464 | reverse complement strand
CGCACATGACAAGTTTGTACGAGCGAGGTGAATTACGCGTACAAGCAGCGAGTTACTACGCAACACCTGATCATAATGGCGCTGTTCGTGACGATGAACTCTTCTTGCCTCTCTCGCTCTCGCTAACTCGCGATGATGTTCTTAAATTCGTTCTTAACCCTCAAGATGTCCCTGAGGACTTAAAAGACCACCGGCTAGATATTAATTATGACGCGGGTACTGACTATTGGTTATATTGCTTGACTACAACTGTCGAGCCTAGATTGTTTGTTGATTTTCAAGCGGATGCTTGTGTAATTATTCATGACAAAAACCGATTCCGTGAATTACTGATTCAACAAAGCACAGCGGGCTTTTCCGACGCAACATTTCAGGAAGGCAATGCCGTCTATGTCGATCCACTGTTGCCAAAGGCTGCTGCAATAGATGTCCCGATGTCGAAGCACTTCAGGTACGAGTATCAGAAAGAGTACCGATTTATATGGAAGCCAAGGAAGCTGGCATCAGGTCTTCCCTATATCGATATCGCTGTTGGTAGTTTAGAAAGCATCGCTGAACTGGTGGTGCTATAGAGTGAAAAAATGGCTAACAAGGCAAATTAACACGGACCGCAAAAACCGCTGCGCGCTTTTTACTTCCAGTTATTTGCGGCGTTAGAAGCCAAAGGAAGATATGAGCATGAAAAAAGTCTCTTGGGGGCCGATAAGATCCTCGCTTACGGAAAACTTTTCCTTTGGTGATATAAAGCAAATCGTTGGGTATGCTGATATTGATATGTCAAGACTTGCACACTTGGAACAAAAAACACAGGGAGGCGCATCAAAGTCGCAATTGCTGAGTGCAATTGATATACAGATTGGCTCAATGGATGCTGAGTCAGTTGGTGTCGTTGCTTCAATTTGCTGTGAAGAGATGCTGCGGCGGAAACCAAGCCTAATATCAGAGTTAGAACGAGTTCTATCCAGGGTGGGCTGGAAGTTTTCGGGATCTGAGATATTGCCGATAGAAATATTTGATGTATCAGAGCTAAAGGACATACCTGATAACGCGCATGAGGATATTCTAAAAGCCGCAAGCAGATTGAGAGACGGTGATTTAAGTGGATCACTCTCAGCTTCTTGCGGAGCGCTAGATTCCGTTACCGGCTCAATATATCAAGAGTTTGGCCTTGGCGATCCGAATAAAGCATCATTCCAAGAAAGGATTAAGAAATCTATTGATGCCATTGGTGCCAAGGATCAGCTAATTAAAGAGCTTCAAGAAATTGGATGGAGTGAACCGGATTTTAAGCCATTGTTTTCTAGTTTGGAGGGCTCCCTGAACCAAGCGGCATTTGTAATGCAGAAATTGAGATCAAACATGGGTGACGTACATGGGACAAAGCCAGTAATTTCCGCGCTTGTCTATGATTCCATAAAATGGTCTCTGTTGTTGCTAAGAGTTTTGGTGACTCGTAATGGCTTCTAACAATTTGCTGCACACGGAAAAATTACTCGCTGCGCTCGCAATTTTCCAGTGAGCAAGGCGTTAGAAGATTCCAGATAAAGGCGCATAGATGGACATTGAAAGTGAATTAACGGGATTTCTGCAAAGCAACATCAAAGATGGACAAAATAAGACTAGAGACATCGAAATTATAAAGTTCTACTACGGGCTAGATGAATCGCCTTGGCCTACTTATGAAGAAACTGCGAGCCGGTTTGGTGGTGTCACCAGGCAAAGAATTGAACAATTAATAAAGTCTAAGTTTAAAGATAAAGTCAACAAAAACTCCATCCCTTCTCTAAGGGAATTCATAGATATATTAGAGTCTAGAGATTATTGGCTGGTCTCAGAATTTGAAGAGGAAATCTATACTTCAGGTCTAATGGGTAGGGAAAGCCATATAAAGGGGGGGCTCAACCTTATCAATGATGTCAAAATTGATTGTGAGTTCGAATTTTTCACGCCAGAGTTAAATCGAGCCACGAGGAATTCAATTTTAACTAGCAAAAATATATTCTTGATTAGGAAGTCTAGTGTCAAGAATATAGAAAAGATGCTTAAAAAAGCACAGGGCCTGCCGGGTCGTTGTGGCATTGCGAATTTGAAGTATCTATATGAAGAGCTTGGCGAATACTATTCGCTCGTTTCGTTGTTAATTGAGAACTCGCCTACGTCTTGGGTTAGAGTGAGTGACGATGATTACTGGTATATTTTTGAAAATCGAGATAACACCATTATTAATTACTGCGAAAAGGTTTTTGGTGTTATCGATTATTGTGATTCTGCAAAGCTTGCAGCGACATTTAGAAATGCCTTAGATGGGAGGACCTATAAGTATCCATACCCACCAGAAGAGATAATCGAGGAATACTTAAGAAGTTCTGTCTACATGATTAACATTGGTTCTGGTTTAAAGTTTGTAGGACAAACTACGGAGCTAAATGAAATTGAAAAAGACTTAATATCTTTCATTGATTCCGGTAGGGCTGTATCGTTTCCTGAGTTTCGAGATTATTTGTCAGAAAAAGGCTATGGAAGCGCCCATATACAAAAAACCACAAATTCCTCACCATTGGTGCATGTAGATAAGACAAATGGCCGGATGCATTATATTTATAGTCTTATCGGTGATCGGATTTTATCCGATGATGACATGCCAGTTATAGATGCATATGAATTTTACCTCCGAAGATTAAGAGCTCTTCTTGATGCTGGGACGGATGAGACAAGAGAACAAACAGCAAGAAAAGAGCAGTACATATTAAAAGAATGGTTATTTAAAGATAAAATCCATGAAAATTGTGCTATTTGCGGGCAAGAGTTCAATGTGAAAACTTTGGTTACTGCACATAAGAAACCTAGATCAGACTGTAATGATGCAGAGCGCTTAGATCCCTATATTGTGATGCCTGTGTGTTTGATGGGGTGCGATTATCTTTATGAAAATATGTATATCTATATCGATGGTGGTGGGATTGAGAGAGGTCTTTCTTTTCCGAACGCAAGGGCTGAATCTAGCTTTATTGAACACCTTGTTGGACGGGGAGTTGATAAAAAATGGCTTTTAGGTGATCAGTCTTACTTTCGTTCGCCTAACAAAGCATTGCAGCGGACAAGCCGCTGAATCCGCCGTTAGAAAAGGCTATTGAGCAATGATGCAACGTTATCAGTCACTCGACGATTTGTGGTGCGAATGGGGTTCAGCCACCACTGCAATCATGAAGCATATTGAAAGCAACGAACCAATAGATAATCAGACAGGCTGGAATTTCGTCCAAGCAATGGTTGTGAGCCATCACCAAGAAGGATATGTCGTCACTATTGTCCACACAGCCTATGATCCGAGTATCAGTGGATATGTTTTGCTTTCAGTTCAGGCTAAGGTATGTGATTCGGGTGAGATCAACGTTACTACAGTCAAAAGGGCGCTGGTAGATCAAGCAGTGCAGTGGTAAATGTGCCGTTCTTACCAGTGCATCAAATACGTTACGGGCCAATGACGCTCCACCGAATCAAGGGGGCAGCAAACTTGATATGAGACCAACGTTATTTGGATATGAAAAAAAACAATCATCCTATCTTCACCATGCCATTTGCAAAGGTTTATCCGCTGTATATTCAAAAGGCTGAACGCAAAAATCGAACGAAAGCGGAAGTTGATCAAATCATTTGCTGGCTGACTGGTTATGACCGAGCGAGCTTAAAACAGCAAATCGAATTGGAAAATGATTTTGAAACCTTTTTTGCCCAAGCCCCAGCCATTCATCCAAATAGCTCTTTGATTAAAGGCGTGGTATGTGGTGTTCGGGTTGAAGAAGTCGACGATCCATTGATGCAGAAAATCCGTTATCTGGACAAGCTGATTGATGAGCTGGCTAAAGGTAACTCAATGGAAAAGATTCTTCGGCAATAAAACCAGCTATCAATAAACTAGATACCTAATCAATTAAGTTGTTGGCTCAGGATGAGGCCGATGATCTTCTACCCATTGTTCGTCCATGCGTGGATCCATTTCTGCAAGCACATCGCCGGATGTGGCTGGAACGGCAACATAGACATTCATATGGTCTTCTGAGATACGCTCGCTCTGCAATGCGTAATATCCTAACGCCAAGGCAAACAATGTCAGTACGGTAAAGAATGCGATCGCGGAAAATCCCAGTACAAACCCTAACAATAACGGTGCGATGAATGACCCTAAGCCATACGAAAACAATAAGGTTCGGCTAATCTCGACCAGGTCTGTGTTTTCATCAAACACATCATTGGCACGCGCTACACTCAACGGATAAATGCTGAACAAACTGACACCAAGCAAAAAGCCCACTGTATAAAGCAACGTCACGCTTTCACGCCAGATCAAAGGCAAAACCAGCATTAATAGAAAAACACCCGCACCGAAAAATCCAGACCAGGCCAGCATTTTCCGGCGTCCTATTCGATCCGATAACATGCCCACAGGTAATTGCGACATTAGCCCACCCAGAATGGTAATTGCCATAAACAAGGAGACCACTTTGGGTTGGTCAAACACATTTAAAACATACAGCGGTAGCATGGTATAAAACGCGCCAATAAATACTCCGCCAATAAAACTCCCAACTAATGCCAACGGTGCTATCGATAACAGTTTTGGCATGCTGTATCGTTCAAAGGGTTTTAAAACCGGTTGTGAGACACGGGTGATGGCGACAAAAATTAGCGACCAGAGCACCAGAATGGAACCCAGAATGAAAATGGTATTGGCTGGCATTTCCAGCATAAGCAGCAGTTGTCCGAAGGCTAACGCCAGGAAGAAAACGATGGTGTAAATCGCCAGAATTTTGCCGCGGTCTTCGGTGGAGCTTTTTTCATTAAGCCAGCTTTCTAAGACGATCAACATGGCATAAAAGGCAAAACCGGATACCAAACGCAATGTGGCCCAAAACCAGGGATCGAACCATAAGGCGTGCCCCAAAAATGCCATGACCATAATTGCAGAAAAAGCCGAAAAACTACGTGCATGACCTACTGTGACAATCAGTTTTTGACTGAAAACAGCGGCCAACATTGCGCCCAGGAAAAATGCAGAATTGATTAAGCCGATGACGCCCTCAGTAAGGCCTTCCTGTTTCAGGAATATGCCGATGAATGTCATCAATAAGCCGTAACCCGTTGCCAATAGCGAAATCGAGAAGAACAACGATGAAATCGGTAATAGGGCTCTTTTAAAAAACATGGGGATTCCTGAAACGAAAATAGCTTGCTGCGTGTAAACACAGCAAGCCACTATTCTGATTATTTTCTACACAAATTCAAGGCAGGATACAGCAAACTGGATTTGGATGAATTATGTTCAGCCGCTAACCGTGATAAAACTCAACCTTTTGCTACAACCACTTATCCAGTTGAATACCACACGCTTGTTGGCCAAGTTTAAAAAAGCAAAAGGACAGATTTATTCTTTTTCATTTATGCAGAAAGCCCCGGCAGTGATGGCTGCCGGGGTGTGTTGAGATGTCAGAAGTCCAGCTGTGCTCCCAGTTTGATCGTGCGTGGTGCGCCCTGAGCGATGCTTGAGCTGCCTGCAGAGGTCAGCCAATAAGCTTTATCGGTCAGGTTTTCAACATTTAATCGTAATGTCAGCAATTGTTTGTTGAGGTCAATTTCATAGCGTGCGCCCAAATCAAACAACGTTACCGAGTCCACTTGCCACTGGTTGAAATTATCCAACGGTATGCTGCTGGTGTATTGCGCGCCACCCGTGAGTGTCAACCGGGTATTTGGAACCTGATATTCACTGTATAAACGGAACTGTCTGTCAGCGACGCCTTGTATCGATTCGCCTTCCAGACTCTCATCAGTAGTTTTTCGGTTGGTGGCATCCAGCCACATTGCACTGGCACCGACAAGCCATTGTTCATTGAGTTTGCCTCGGGTGGAGATCTCAAGTCCTTCGTAGCGGGCTTCACCATCCTGACTGAAGACATCATTCCCATCCGTGTAGGTGAGACCTTTTTGCAGCTGAAATACCGCCATATTGGCTGACCAGTTATCATGCTCTATCTTAACGCCGGTCTCGACCTGTTTGCTGATTAATGGTTCAAACACTTCGCCGGCATTGGCTGCAGTATTGGGTGCAGTGGCACCTTGTTCAAAGGCTTCTACGTAACTGGCGTAAATTGAAAGCCATTCGACTGGCCGATAAATAGCTGCGACCGAAGGTGTGATTTCACTTTCTTTGTAATCACCATATTTATCTTCAAGACTGCCGTAACGTGCGCCGAGAATAAAATCCCAGCTATCGCCCACATTCAGGGTATCCGAGATAAATGCTTCTTTCCGGGTGATTCTGGAATACTCGTTAAAGCTGGCATCACTTTTATCCAGATGGCTCACCGGACGGTCGAATTCAACCGGGGAAGATAAATTGCCCGACCCCAGCGGAATCGCCAGTGTGCCAATACCAGAGCTATTGGATGAAATGGTACGGGTATGCGATAAACCCAAAGCCACATTGTGGGTGACAGGGCCGGTTTCGATGATGCCACTCAGCACATTCTGTGTCTGATAGCTTTTGAACAGATTGTTGTAATTGTAGAGCGTAGCGGAATAGTTGCCATCGCCATCGACATACAAAATGGGCATCAGCGGATTACGATAGCTGGTGGAGTAACGGTACGACAGTTTATTGTTCCAGTTATCGTTAACCTGCCAGATTAAATCACTACCCGTGGTAATGTGTTCCGATTCATAGCGGGTCCAGTCCGGGACCAGGCGTTTATCACCGTCAATCGGGCTGACAATGTTGCTGACTGTGCGATCAGTAAATGAACCGTCCGAGTTGGGTGAAATA
>NZ_DCSO01000004.1:2541-8698 GCF_002325665.1 Methylophaga sp. UBA1464 | reverse complement strand
AGCAGCACGCTCACGAACAGAAAAAGTACCAAAGCCTACCAAAGTAACTTGATCGCCTTTGCTTAACGCTTTTGTGACTGCAGAAGTCACGCCATCAACAGCCAGAGCCGCTTTTGCTTTTGAAATGTCTGCGGCCGCAGCAACTGCATCGATTAATTCAGATTTATTCACAGCTTAATTCCTCGTGTCGTTTATATATTATGTGTTCAAGTCCCAAAGGACACACAACACCTCGGCGCGTCTCATTGGTTGTGTGTATCTAACTACAGCAAAAACAGTGTGTCAAGACAGTAAAACATTAGCATCATTCGCCATGGACGATTTTTTGTGAACCACCTCTAAACTCATGCTAAATCAGTACTTAAGCCTTTACTCATATAGTCTATGCTTATTTTAAGCACCAACCGATTGGGCCAAAGCAACATATTGCTCAACAGACAAGGTTTCCGGACGTTGTTTGGGATCGATACCCTGCCTCTCCAACTCAGAGAGGGAAACACTATTTTTCAAAGTGTTAGCGATGGTTTTTCGACGTTGACTAAATGCCTGAGTGACTAAAGTACCTAAGGTTTTGATGCAGACATCGCCCCCAACAAATTGCTTCCTTGGTTGTAAATAAATGATTGCTGAGTCCACTTTAGGTGGAGGGTCAAAGGCAGTAGGTGGCACAATAAATAATTGTTCAGCCATGCACTGATATTGAATCATTATGCTGAGACGACCATAGCTTTTATTACCTGGTGCGGCACAAATGCGCTCTACAACCTCTTTTTGCAGCATAAAGCACATGTCTTCAATCAATGTTGCCTGATCAAGTAAATGGAACAATAGAGGGGTGGTGATGTTATAAGGTAGGTTGCCAATCACTCGCAATTTTTCATCGTTCTGTTGCAACTGTTTAAAATCAAATTCCAATGCATCAGCCTGATGAATACACAGATTCGTTGACTCACTGAACTGATTTTTAAGTATTGGCACCAAATCACGATCCAGTTCGATCACATCCAATCTTGCAGAATCGGCCAGTAAAGCTGCGGTTAACGCGCCACGTCCCGGCCCTATTTCGACTAAGTGCTGATCTTTTTGCGGGGATATCGCGGCGATAATATCGGTTATTACCGCTTCATCATGCAGGAAGTTCTGACCAAAACGTTTACGGGCTTTTGGATAAGATCGTTGCTCACTCATGGGATATTTTTATTTTGCGACATTGTTTCAGCCATATAGATTGCTGCCTGCAGACTTGTCGCACTGGCTTTTCCTGTGCCGGCAAGATCCAGAGCTGTACCGTGATCAACCGAGGTACGAATAAATGGAAGACCCAGTGTGATATTAACGGCATCACCAAAGCCTTGATGTTTTAAAACAGGTAATCCCTGGTCGTGATACATAGCCAGCACGGCGTCATAGTCTGCCAGCCTGGACTTCACGAAAATCGTATCGGCGGGCCAGGGACCGGTAATATCATATCCTTTTGCCTGCATGTAGTTTATGGCCGGCTCAATAACAGTTTGCTCCTCAGTCCCCAAATGGCCGCCTTCACCTGCATGCGGATTTAAACCACAAACCGCTATACGCGGCCGTTTTAATCCAAAACTGTGCTGCAAACTGTCAACCAGAATATGCATAATTTGTTGCAGGCTTTCCTGAGTAATGGCATCACTCACTTCACGTAGAGGTAAATGGGTGGTTGCCAAGGCGACACGAAGCTCAGGCGTTGCCAGCATCATAACGACTTTATTGACACCAGCACCATCGGCAAAAAACTCGGTATGCCCACTGAAAGGTATGTGCGCGTCATTGATCACACCTTTATGAACTGGTGCCGTTACAACCGCATCAAATGTATTATCAAGACAACCATCCAACGCAATTTGTAATGATTTTACAACGTAGACAGCATTAGCCGTATTCAACTCTCCAGCAACGACTTTTCCGGTTACTTCACAAGGAAGATAGACAATATTGCCTGCAATACCGGCCTCAGGTGTTTGACTAGCGTCAAATTCAATTAATTTTATCGGCAGGCCTAACGTATCGGCACGCTGCTGCAAAACAACGGGATCGGCGATAACGACTATTTCACTCTGCTGAGCAGTCTGAGCCAACTGAATACAGAGATCTGGTCCTATACCAGCAGGTTCCCCCGCTGTCAGCGCTATCCGGCGAATGTCACTCAAAGGTCACGGTACTCAATATAAGCCTCATCACGCATGGCTCTTAACCAGCTTTCCATTTCTTCTTCAATTTTACGTTGCTTGAGTTGTTCCCGGGCTTTATTCCGATTGAATTCATCAGCCATATTCTGTTCACGACGTTCTTCCACCTGAATCAGATGCCAGCCAAAACGGCTTTGGAAAACGTCGCTTATTTCCCCCTCAGCCAATGAGTTCATCACTTCCTCAAATTCCGGCACCATCACGCCCGGACTGGTCCACCCCAGACTTCCGCCGTCTATTGCAGAGCCGGTATCCTCAGAATGCGCTCTGGCCAACTCAGCAAAACTTTCACCATTCTGGATTCGCTCACGCAATTGCTGAAGTCTGTTTTCCGCCGCTTCATCGGTTACCAGCTCATTGGTTTTAATTAAAATGTGACGTGCCTTGGTCTGTTTGACCAAGTGTGTTTCCTCACTGCGTTTTTCAGCAAGTTTAACCAGATGAAAACCACTGCCACTGCGTATAACATCACTAACTTCACCGACAGCCAGGTTTGGTACGACACCGGCAAATAAGGTAGGCAGTTCTGCTTGTTTGCGCCAACCCAGCTCACCACCTTCCAAGGCATTTTGACCATCAGAATAACCAGCTGCAACCTCCGAGAAATCTCCCCCCTGATCCAGCAAATCCTGAATTTCAGCTAATTTCTGCTCTGCAGCCTGAACCTGTTCCGGTGCAGGCGCATCGGGTAAAGCGACTAAAATATGCAGCAAGCGAAAAGCCTGCTCGGAATCACCCTGCAGGTTCTGCGTTGCCAGAAAATTATCTACTTCACGTTCAGAAACCACAATCGAATCCTCAATCTCGCTTTTACGCAGGCGGTTTATCACCATCTCTTCACGAATAGTTTCGCGAAATTCAGCAAAATCATATCCGTCGCTCTCCAGAGCATCACGAAATTGCCGCAATGTAAGATTATTATTTTCAGCGATTTGTCTGATAGCCGCATTCAATGCATCATCAGCCACCCGAATCCCACCCATTTCAGCTCGCTGAATTTGCAATTTCTGCATGATTATTCTTTCAAGCACCTGACGACGGAGAATGTCCGAGGATGGAATAGTGGCATTACGTTGGCGAAGTTGTTGACGGACGGTCTGTTCCATTTCAACCAGTTCACTGTCTAATACGACTTCGTTATTGACGACAGCAACAATGCGATCCAACGGTGCTGCTAAAACGCTGTTAGCAAGCAATAAGCCGACAAGCAGATATTTAATCATGAACTATTCAAACTCCGTAAATTGATGGTCGGTATTATAGCGGTTCAAATGGCCTCAAGCCTAAAGAACCTTCGTTGCAGATTTCTGGATTAAAGACAAAACATTCCGTTAGAAAGTTGAATATAGTGGACGAAAATTATTCATACCCGCGAATACTGTCTTCAAGAAGACCATCTGACTTCTTACCAAAGCGCCCCAAACCTTTTAGCTCGATTTCGAAGAAGATAGCTTTAGTACGGTTTTCATTACCAAACTCATCATTATCGATACCAATAAAATTAGTGTCTTTAACATAATCTCTGTAAACAATGCGGGTAGCCCAACAGCAGCTATGATATTCAACTCCAGCTAATGTTTCGAGTGTGAGACTGTCTCTTAATGATCGATAATAACGACCAATAACACTCCATTGGTCATTAATCGGCACACTGCCGGATACATCAATCTGATCTAGCGGAAACTGGTTATCTCCATCATCGCGACGATAACGATGAGCAATATTAAATACGCCACCATCCTCATTACGATAACGTAATTGCAACGATGACATACTTGACTGTGTAGTATCCGGATCCCATTGAATTTGACCCGCCAAAGCCCACTCTTCACTAATGCTTGCTATTGCCTCGGCAATGTAATCAGAATCAGACGAAGTCTCTCGCACATCTGGCCTTAAATTGACTCGGCGATCAGAAAAATACTGAATTTGCCCCAGAGTCACACTTAACTTCTCACGACCGGTTTCTTCATCAATAAAACGACTGGTCAAGCCAACTGTTACCTGGTTGGCATCTCCGATTCTGTCAGGTCCAGTAAAGCGTTCATGACTAAACATACTCCCCATACCAAAAGTACGAAGATTAGTATCGAACAATGGAATATCATCCTGATCACGGTATGGAATGTAAAGATAAAAGGCTCTTGGCTCTAGTGTCTGGATCATTTTGTTACCGGCAAAATTCAGCGGTCTTTCGAAAACCAAACCACTGTCCAGGCTTACTACCGGCAAAGTGCGGTTAATACTGCTTTCTTCAAATTGAGATTGCCCACTTAAATTATCAAGAGAATAGTAACTTTGTTTTAACGCCACCCTTGGTGTGACAAAAAAACCAGCTGTGCCCATTGGCAAACTAACTCCGGGCTCAATATTTAAGCGTTGTCCTTTAACCAACTCGTCATGATCAAAAGCTGTAAATTCGGAATTAAACTCATAGCTAAGACCATATGCCTGATCAGGTAACAGACCTCGAAGTGTTAATTGTGGTAAACGTTGATAAGGTTCTTCAACTTCTCGCAACAGCGTTTGATAGCCTTGAACCCTGGCACCAAAATTCCAAATATCACCGTAATAATTCACATTGAGTAAGCGATTTAAATGCGTGGTGCTGCTTAAGCTGAGATTGTTGCTGAAATCTTCCAGATAATCCCTGTCAGAAACATAGTTATAATCGACCTGAGTGCGCCAGCGATTTGCATAGCGACCATCCTGCTGAAATGAGAAATGTTTTCTGTTTTGGTTATAGTTGGGATTAATTTCATCCCCATTTTGTCGCAAGCTGTCACTGCCCAGAAAGCCAGCATCAATTATCCCTTCCGACTGCGAAGTCAAATAACGATATTCCCCGATGAGCATCAAACCTCGATCAGACATATAACGTGGTGTCAGGGTCGCATCCATATCCGGTGCAATGTTCCAGTAATAAGGAGTACTGACATCAAAACCGGTTTCATTGGAATTCCCAATTGAGGGAATTAAAAAACCAGATTTACGTTCATCACTTAATGGAAAGCTGATATAGGGTGTATAAAAAACCGGGACATCCATCATGCGAAGCACAACATCATAAGCCCGGCCCACGCCCTCTTCATGATCCAGATCGACCTCTCCGGCTTTTAATTTCCAGAAATCGTCATTTTCCATACAAGTTGTATAGGTGGCGTTTTTTAACTGCGTTGATTGCACACCCTGCCGGTTCACATGGCTCGCTTCACCGCGTGCATTCATCTGTTTCATTTGATATTTAGCATCAATCAGCGTGCCACGATCTTCATCAAGATTCCATTCCGCCTGATCACCGAATATCGACATCTGGCTATCACGCAACCGCACATCACCCTGAGCAGTGACCTTACCTGTGGTTTGGTTATAAGTTGCACGATTGGCATTGAGTTGTTGCCCACCGCGACGAACATCTACTTTGCCGGTAAATACCGAAGTACCCAAATCAACCAGCTGAGCAGTGTCAGCTTGAACATCAACGTCACTTTCTGCAGTGAGCGCATCTTCGGGGAGAAAAAAATCAGCAGCCGGTCGGGGACAATGACTAGGTACATGGTATGGCTCTGCGGAAACAAGAGGAGCAAAACAGGAAACAAAACCTGCAGATAACATTATCAGTTTGCGCATCAACATCCCCGATCAGCCTTGATGGTCGAAAAATCGGCCATCTCCATTCAATAAACAACTGCCAATTTATCGCACAGAAATGTGCTTTCATCAAATCCCCTATCTAATTAAGATAGCTAAAAACAATATATTGACCATTCATCAATAACTTAGCTCTACTATGGCATTCCTGCTCGCTTCACAGCCACCACATTCTCCGTGGAACCATCAGCAGTTCATGGAAATATTTTCAAATATTCTGTTGACAGAGAAAAACTCAATCCCTATAGTATGCGCTTCCTTTCGGGGGCTATAGCTCAGCTGGGAGA
>NZ_DCSO01000004.1:0-2368 GCF_002325665.1 Methylophaga sp. UBA1464 | reverse complement strand
GGTAACAGGGGTTCGAATCCCCTTGGGGACGCCATATTAAACCCTCGGATGTGTATTCTGTAATGAATAACCATCCGGGGGTTTTTCTTATCTGCAGCAACAACTACCCGCTCAACAATCCGGCATATGAAGTCTTTCAGACTCTCTCTATCCAACGCATGAAGCTCTTTAAATAATTGGTCCAAAGCACGTTTGATATCGAACTCAGTGAGTGATGCCAGATAGTTTTCAGCACTACTCTGCTCATCCAATTCGTTAATGGCAGACAGTAATTGCCGTCGTTCATTTTCTTTTGATTCAACCGAACGAAGAAATGCATCTGGAGCACTTGACGTGGAGGCCAGTTCGACCAGGCGTTGAATGCGTGTATCAACCTGGTCAATCTGTCGATGCAATGCCGCACGTTGTTTTGTGGTATCGGTTTGGCCAGCCTTTTTAGCTCGTCGCAATATTGACCCGGTAAACTTCGCAGACTGCAGATCGGCTTTAAGCTGGCTCAGAAATAACTCATCTAAAAACATTGCTGTCATACGTCGACCACGGCCACCAGCAGCTCGATAATACTTACTGGCATCACCAGACCATTTATTATCATTTTCATCACGTAAAAGCCCACTCAAAAGGTATTTACTTGAAGTACTGCGAACAGATTTATGCTTGTTATCTTCAAGCTGTTTCAGTATTGCCTCAGCTTCATCTTCGGTAATCAGTCCCTCATGTGTATCCTTATTTATGTGCCATTGGTCGCGTGGCCGTCGCTTTTTGCCGGTTTTACTTCTACCTTCGACCCTTTCTTCGTGAACGTTCCAAATAGTATGGCCAGCGTATGTCAGAGCATTCCACTCCATTGATAAAGCGGTGGTTGCAGACCAATTCAAATTCATCCTGGTAAGTACTGATTGCCGACCGATCCCCATTGCCCTCTGTTTTAAATAACTGGACACCTTATCGGCTTCTTTACCAGGTATAAGTCGGGATTTCATTACAGCCTGGCCATCACGAATGGCACCTGTTGCTATTTTCTCAAGCTGGTAACCTTTCGGGGCAGCACCACCCGCACGGAAACCTTGTTTAACGTTTTCAGCCATACCCGCAAGTCCTTTTTGTTTGCTGATCATCGAATGCCATTGGTCCATAGCCTGCAAGATAGTTTTCAACATCATGGAGCTAATCGGGTCTGCATCCGGAAGTGATTTATAAACGATCCGGATCCCCTGCTTTTCGGCTTCATGTTCAAAGAAATGGGAAATGTACTGCCGGCGAGAAAGCCGGCTAGTATCAAGCAGCAGTAAAGTGCTCCAGCCACGTTGACGGGACTTCATACTGACATAGAGAGATTGAAAGCCTGGGCGATTTTCCGTTTTTCCAGACTCCACGGCATCGATAAACTCTTCAACAATAATTAAGCCACGCTCAGTGGCCAAATCATTCAGATCACGACGCTGGGCAGCGATACTTACATCACTGCGATCCTTGCTTGATCGGAGATAAACGGCGGCTCTGTTGTTGATCATCTTCTTGTTGTTTTTGTAGCTGCTTGAGCAACATAGGAAATAACACATCCACCGCAGAATCTACGTCGATTTGTCCCACGGTTTCGACATCGATGTGCTGTGAATCGGCCATGGTTAAAGCTCATTGCCCTGGCTAATAACGTTATTCACTCTGGCAACTCACCATCTGGCAGCAACGGCAAACCATTGATTCGGCAAAAGCCATTCGCCCGTAAAAACTTGCCGCTTTTATTTCGCAGCTCTGATTCTATTTGCGGGGATTCATATCGTAATTTATGCAGCGCAATCAGTAACCCGGTATCAGTCATATTGGTCGGCAGCATCTTTTTTGCAGCCTGAATATCAAGGTTTTTGATAATTTTAAGCCGCTCATCACGTTCAACAATCCAAGTCATCGATGAACAGTTCATTGGCCTACTCCCTCAGCTGGGGCCATACCTCTTACAGACCTAAGAGCAGCGTAAAGAGAGTCATTTTTATGGTTCGGGTCGCGTTCGTATTCGAGAAGCAGGTTCCAAACCTTTATAAGTTCAGATTCAGTGGGCGGACGTGATTCCTTAATTCCTCTGTTAGCAGTTGGCATCATTACAATTCATTCCCCCATGCATCCCAACCTTCTACCCTCTGCCGAGCGAATAGCTCAATACGAGGCACATCACCGATCAATTCCACAATGCCTTGCCTGACTTCATCCGGTTTTTGTGAATGCGTGGTGTAAGGCGTGAACACGGTGTTTTTAATGCCGGCGTTGATTCGCTTCAGGCCATTGCCACGAACGGCGATTAAGCAGTCTTCTGAATTCGTACGGGTAAAGTTACCCATCCCCATTTTCGTCAGGCTGAGCATTAACCTGG
>NZ_DCSO01000039.1:5177-6331 GCF_002325665.1 Methylophaga sp. UBA1464 | reverse complement strand
AGCTTCTGGCGCTGGTTCGGCGGTTTGTTCCGGCTCACCAGGTTCAGCCGTTTCTGGGCTCAACTCATCTACAGCCGGTATTTCTTCATGATCAGAGCTATTCACAACATCCTGAGTTGCTTCCCTCATTTCATTGGATTCTGGCTCTGATGGCTGATGAGGCTCTTCCGGAACAACTTCATCAGCTACAGCTTCCGGCATCTCAGTTTCAACCCGTTGTTCCAGCCCGTTAGATTCTGCATTTTCAGTGAATTCCTCCTGTTCTTTTTCCAGAACAGTCGAGTCACTCTCTTCAACGAGCAAACCGGTATTCTCAGACTCTTTTAATAGTGAATCAGCAAAAGAGGCATTCTCGGTTAGTAGTGGGTCTAAATCCTCTGCATCTGGAACCTCGGCTTGCTCTTGCTTCAAGGGCTGTTCAGGTCCGGAGGTTATGTTTTCGATTTGTTGCGTGTGTTCCAGCAAATCTTCCGCTGCGTCACTGGCTGTTTCATCAAGACCTGCCGGTTCTACCGCGGCCATTTTTTCAGCATATTGCGCTGAGGACTCACCTCCCTCAGGCGAAACAACATCTATTGGATTTGCATCAGCTTCTGATATCGCTTGTTCAAGTACTTCGGTGACTTCATCAGCAGTAACCGATTGCGCCATATCATCTTGTTCTGGCGTGGTGATCTCATCAATGATTCTGTCGGGTGTTTCATTATTATTTTCTTTTTTGGAAACTTCCGGCTCATCTGTAGCATCTTTGATGCGCATCAATTCATCGATTTCCGCGACCGAAATCCCGGCTTCCCCAGCAGGCTCCATTTCAACAGCCTGATCAATGTCTAATTCAATTTCGGCAGGCTGAACTGGATTCATTAAATCCAGTGGATTGATATCTCCACTTTCAAAAGCATGGAATTTCAGCTCCTGATGTTCAAACGCCGCCGTATTTTCAGGAATATCGGCACTTGCATCAGGGGTGGGAGATTTGCCATAAACATCCGGCACCTGATTGGCCCAGGCTTTATTTAAATAAGCCTTCATACTGTTAAGTTCTGATGAGCTGCCGGCATTTTCCATTGCGGCTTCATCGATCTCTGGTGAAGGAGCAGCCATCTCTGAAGAAAGCTTACCGTAAATATCAGGAACGGTTGGGTTCCAGTCAT
>NZ_DCSO01000039.1:0-5130 GCF_002325665.1 Methylophaga sp. UBA1464 | reverse complement strand
GTCATTTTTCACAAAATCCGCCATCCGCATGGCGGGTTTGACTGCTTCAGTTTCTAACACTGCCTCGGACTGTAAATCTTGCCCGTCTTGAACGTCTGGTTCCAATTGGTCAGCTGTATTGACATCATCAGTTGCCAAGCCATCAAATTCTGCCAGCAGTTCAGGAGCCATCTCCACTTCCGAGTCTGCAGCGGGTTCTTCATTTACCTCTTCAGTCAAATCGCTGCTGGTCGTTTCATCCTCCAACTGGTTTTGATTGGATATATCCTCCGCATTTTCAGTTTCAACATCCGCCAGTTCAATCTCAAACATCTCGGAAGTATCATTCTGTTCGTCACTGACAACAGTTTCATCATCCAGTAGTTCGGTTTGTGCAACAACATTCTCAGCATTCTCGTCATCAAACACACTGTCAAAGTCTGCTACAGGTTCTTCTTCCGCTTCAGGTGACACTATTTGATCTTCAAACTCTGCCGTTTCTTCGGATAATTCAGTTTCGCTGGCAATTTCCTCCGTCATCTCGGATTCGACAGGATCCTGCTCAATATCGGCTTGCATAATACTTAGCGTTGCATCCGTTAACGAAGTAATCTGTTCCGGTAATTTTCCCAGTGATTTTTCGTCCTGTTCTGAATACAGATTGACTATCGATTTAAAGATTTCCTTTTCCCGCGACATCAATTCTTCAACCATGGTATCGAGAGCAGCGCCGCTTAAACCATAACGTTCACTCAGTTGACTGCTTAATGCAGCAAAACGTTGTTCATGATTGTTTTTGATTAACTTGGCCGTTTTTGCAGCCGCTGCCTGAGCACGTTTATGTTTGCGTCGGGCACGAAGCAGAACCCAGACAAACAAAATGGCAAAGATAAAAGCCAGCTCGTAAGCCAGCCATTGAAAAACCGGATCAGTCATAGACATTTATAATAAGTCTCCAGGTAATAGCTGCCGGCGACGGCTGCGATGCCAAAACCAGAATCCCATCAATAACAACAGCACAATAACGGCATTACCAATGGCTAAAATGACAGTATTTGATAATCGAAAGACAGTCTCATCAATAATCGTTGTTTCTTCATCTGCAACCGGATCAATCATCACCGGTTCAAATGGCTTATCAGCAGAATCAGCAGCAAGCGCTGTTTCTGAAGTAATCGTCAATGTGGCCCCCATTTCGTCCAGTAACTGAATGGGTTTCGGCTGTAAAAAAACATTACGGCCAGTCAGGGTTTTACCTCTGATCTGCAACGATAATTGATACGCAGTTTCCGGCTGCAGATCAGCTAAAGTCAGCTGCCAGGTGTTATCAGCTTGGCGTAACACATCATAGGGAAACTCACTGCCATCAGCGGCGCTGAGCAATGCGGTGATTTGCAATGATTTAGGATCAATCATGCTGGCATCAGCTGACATGGATAAACGATGACTTCGACTGTCTGTTTCCAGCTGGGTAACGGTAACATCAAACGGCAATGCTACTACGTTGACAGATTGCCGCCGCTGGCGTTCAAATGTGTCACTTTTTGCCGTGATCACAATATCATTTTGTCCACTATCAAACAGCTTGCCCAAATTTGCCATAAACGTCGCCGTCTGGTTATTTAAGGTCATCGTGTTGTTGATGGGATCGCCTGCCAGTGGCTGGGTACTCAACTCTGCCGTCACCAGCTGCAGAAAATCCGTTCGCTCAACCTGTTTACCATGGTCGATCAATTTAGCAACAATATCAAATTGCTCTCCTGCCAGAATATTATTTGGCAGATCAATGGTTTCCAGTCGCAGATCGGTCAGCACCATGACCCGGTTATCCGGATCTATATTAGCGTCAATAAACCAGTCACCTGTCATCGGTTTTTCTACCGTGATTAAATCAAAATGTTTTTCCTGCATCCAGCGTACCGAGGACTCATGATTATCAGCTTGTTGGCGTTGCTGATCAGGTTGCACCAGTTGGGTGACATCGGTTTCATTTTCACGAAACACCAAAATCGTCATTTCATTGACACTGTTATCAATAGTGAACTGATTCTCAACCAACGGAACCGAATCACGTTGGGTTGCCTGTTCAAACAAATGCAGAAATACCCGTTCCAGCTCATCGGCATTATCCACCTTGTGGTACCAGCCATCGGTGGAGAGGGAGAGTTGTTTCAGTAGTTCATGATCAGCTTCTTCGGATAACGCTATTGTATGGATACGAAAGCCTTTTTGCTTAATTTGCGGTAACAGTTTATCGATAATGTTTTGCCGGGATTGTTGACTGGCAGCTTTTCCCTGATGTAAATCAACCAGACCATCCGATAACAGGATAATACTGCGTTGCCTGGCCGGATCTGAGGACTTAACATTAGCGGTAGCTTTTTGCAGGGCCTGCTCGATATCCGTAAACAAGCCGTGGGAATGAATTTCAGAGGATTTTTGCTGGACCTGTTGCCGCCATTTATCGTCAGCATTCTGTATTGGAACCAGCATATTGACGTAACGGGCAAACGTCCAGACACCACTTTCGGCATCGCCCGGCATCAACCCACCCAATAAACGCAGACCAGGTGATCGCAGATTCTGTGGATCGTTGTATTTCATGCTGCCAGACACATCAATAATGATGCGGACATCTGCATTTGACTCAGCATTGGCATTCGCTGGAAAGGCAAGCCAGATGACTGGCAGGGCCAGTATTACCCTTAATATTCTCTGCATAAAAACAACCTGTTTGGCTTGAAAAGCGGCAGAAAATGTCATCACTGGCGATTTTCTGACGCGAATTGTTTTATTTCAGACTCAATATGCAGGTTTTATGCCGATAGTTCAGTTATTTGCTTGGCGAGCTTAAAGTAGATCCAACCCACATTGGATATCTGTTTGAATATCTTCAACATTTTCCAAACCAACCGATAGACGTATCATGCCCTCGCTGATACCTGATTCGGCACGGGCTACTTCAGACAAACGGCCATGCGTAGTCGTCGCGGGATGGGTAATCGTTGTTTTTGTGTCACCCAAATTGGCGGTAATTGAAATAAAACGAGTGGCATTAATCAGTTTCCACGCAGCCTGTTGCCCGCCTTTGACTTCAAACGCAATAATGCCGCCAAAATCAGATTGCTGCTGTTTGGCTAGTTGATGACCGGGATGTGATTTCAGACCCGCATAAAAAACCTGTGACACTTGTTTTTGCTGTTGCAACCAATGGGCGAGTTGATTGGCATTGCTGGAATGCGCTCTCATACGTAAATCCAGGGTTTCCAGACCTTTCAGAAAAGTCCAGGCATTGAATGCGCTCATCGTTGGGCCAGCTGAACGCAGGAAACCGTAGACATCTTCTCCGACACGCTGTGCATCACCGACTACCGCCCCACCAACACAACGCCCCTGTCCATCAATATATTTGGTAGCAGAGTGAATCACAATATCCGCGCCAAGCAATAATGGCTGCTGTAAAGCCGGGGTACAGAAACAGTTATCGACAATTAACAGGCAATCATGCTGTTTTGCCAAAGCGGATAACGCCGCTAAATCAGCAATTTCATTGAGTGGATTGGATGGCGTTTCCAGAAACAGCGCCTTGGTATTGGGTTTAATTGCCGCTTCCCAGGCCGCCAAATCGGTTAACGGCACATAATCCGTCTGCAAACCGAACTTGCTGAGATATTTATCAAACAATACCCGGGTAGTACCAAATACACTGCGTGAAGAGACAATATGATCCCCTGCAGCACATAATCCCATAAAGGTTGCGAGAATAGCCGACATGCCTGAAGCTGTTGCCACACAGGCTTCACCTTGTTCCAGCGAGGCAAGACGTTGCTCAAAGGTGCGTACGGTTGGATTGGTAAAGCGTGCATAGATATTGCCGGGTTCATCACCGCCAAATCGTGCTGCCGCTTGTTCAGCACTGTCAAACACAAAACTTGAAGTGGGGAAAATTGGTTCGGAATGTTCGCCCTCAGGAGTTCTTACATGTCCTGTACGAATTGCACGGGTGGCAAAACCCTGGTCTTTGAGATCTGTCATGATAACTCTGAATATCGCTGGAAAATCCTGCCATTCTAAAAGATAAGCCTTATAGCTGACCAGCTTTATCCTTACTGAATGATCCGGCGAACATGCGAGGAAGATAAAATTAATGATTTGCCGTTAAAAGCTAAAAATCATGCTCAGTCGATAATGACTGAGCATGAAATAAGCTACCTATTTTAAGGCTGATAATGTAAAGACAGCATATAGGTACGATCCAAGGTATTGAAGTTATTGACTGTCTGATATTCCTTATCAAACACATTCATTGCATTTAGCTTAACCGACCAGTCATTATCAATCTGATAAGCCACTCGAAAGTCCACCAGACCATAACCACTTAAACGCGTGTTGTTAGCGGCATCGTCATAACGATAGTCACTCACTTTCCAGCTGCCGCCAATTGACCAGTCGCCAAACTGACGATCAACATGCAGATTCGCCAGGCGCTGTGCTCTGCGTGGTAGCTTATTACGTGTTTCCTCATCTTCGGGTTTAAGCACAGTCGCATTGAACTGTACCTGCCAATTCAGCAGCGTTGTAGCCAAATCGAATTCAAGACCTTTGATTTTGGCTTCAGCCACATTTTCAGTGGTGGGAAATTGATATACCAACAAATCACGTATTTTGTTCTGAAAAGCATGGACTCCCCAGGTACCCCAATCAGCGTTACCTAACAAACCAACACCATAGTTTTTCGATTTTTCGGCTTCCAAATCGGGATTGCCAACAAAAAACCCAACATCTGGATAATAAAGTTCATTAAATGTTGGGGCTTTGAATGCCGTTCCAACATTCGCCGTAAGCTGAAGTGCCTGTGTTAACTGATAGCCCCACTCTGCCGTGCCGGTCGTTTCTTCCCCATAGGCTTCGTTATCATCATGTCGAGAACTTAATAACCAGCTGTGATTTCCTGCCTGCCCTTGCCAACTGATAAAAAACGCCTTGTTATCGCGTGAAGTTTCATCGTAATCAATCGTGCCCTCAATTCGGTCATGATCATAGTCAAGACCTACATTAAGTCGTTGATTTTTTGTCAGCATAAAAGTATTGACCAGACTGATAAACCGATGACGGGTATTGAAAGTGCCATCCGGAATGCCATCTTTATAA
>NZ_DCSO01000071.1:63799-64629 GCF_002325665.1 Methylophaga sp. UBA1464 | reverse complement strand
GAACATATCCAGAATAATTAAAACCGCAACGGCATAGACCAGATAAGCCATGGTTGAACTGAATAGTTTGATGACCGCCGGATCGATGCTATTAAACTTGAAATTGGCATTATTAAATACACGTCGTATCAAACGGGAAATGATGGTAGCCGCTATCAATACCACCACCGTCATCACCAGCTTATAACCAATGGCCAGAATTAATGCCGAGTTCTGTTCCCACAGTTGTATTAACCAATCCATCATGTCTAGGCCTGCTCAGGTAACGATAGTGCTGATTAGATAAGCAGTATACGAAACAAAGGCCAGCATGAAAAAGCCGCCTTCCAATCGGTTGATTCGTCCCTGTCTGCCGATACCAAAGCCAAAGATAAACAACAGGATAGTTAACCCCGCCATCATCGCTACATCACGGGTCAATATTTCATCTGGCACTGCAAACGGATGAATCAATCCGGCAATACCTACTACCGCCAGCGTGTTGAATAAATTGGAGCCAATCACATTGCCTAACGCAATATCGTGCTCACCTTTTTTTACCGCAATCAACGAGGAGGCAAGTTCAGGCAATGATGTACCGATAGCGACAACGGTTAAACCAATAATCAAATC
The DNA here is from genome assembly GCF_002325665.1 of Methylophaga sp. UBA1464. Taxonomy (NCBI): domain Bacteria; kingdom Pseudomonadati; phylum Pseudomonadota; class Gammaproteobacteria; order Thiotrichales; family Piscirickettsiaceae; genus Methylophaga; species Methylophaga sp. UBA1464. Next base: position 64,017 of record NZ_DCSO01000071.1, on the reverse strand, counting down.
ACTGACGCCGAGAACCGTGGCAATCTCAACCGCACCCCAAACCAAAACCCGTGAACTGATAATCAAAAATACCAGACCGACAAATAACCATATCAGGGCTTTTTTCAAAGACATTGATTCGGTATTAAATTCCGCTTCCATCTCAGTGCCGAATGCATCCGGCGATTTCTGCATTCCCTGATAAATGGTCCAGCCCATCAATACAAAAAACACCAGTT
>NZ_DCSO01000071.1:57961-63695 GCF_002325665.1 Methylophaga sp. UBA1464 | reverse complement strand
ACCAGTATCAAAATACCGGCGTCAAATCTGGATAATTCACCATCGGCTAATTGCCACGCAGCAAGCGCGGTTACCGCGATTAATATAGGAAGTTCTTTGCGTAAGACCTGTGAATGTACTGCTATAGGACTCAATACGGCAGTCAATCCTAAAATCAATGCAATATTGGTTATGTTTGAGCCATAAGCGTTGCCTAGAGCCAATCCCGGATTTCCCTGGGTTGCAGCCAAAGCAGAAACCACCATTTCAGGGGCTGAAGTGCCGAAACCAACAATCACCATACCGATTAACAGCGGTGGCATTCCAAAATAGCGTGCCGAGACGGCAGCACCATCAATAAATCGATCCGCACTCCAAACCAGCAAGGCAAGACCGAGCACCACAGCAGCAAAGGCAAGTGTCATATATTCTCCGGATAGCATTTTGAGGTATTTACAGCAATTATCAGTGTTAGAACGCCGTAATGGCAATTCAAATATGTTACTTATTGGTCAATCTTAAATGACGCCGCATTATACGTTGATTTTTTTGCTGTAGATGGTCCTGGCTTTGTTATCTCAAACACAGTGTCATTGTCTGGGAGGTGGCATAATTGGCCAGTCAGCAGCATCGACAGAATCCAGGGGAATAATATCAATATCACCCTGCCAGCGGCGGATAAACTCCCCTTCAGGATCATACTGTCGCGTTTGTTTTTCAATATTAAATTGTCGTCCACCACGCGGGTCAGCCCCCACTCCAGCGATATATTGCCAGTTGCCCCAATTGGCAGCCACATCATAATCAAGCAATTGCTGTTCAAAATAGGCCGCGCCAAACCGCCAGTCCAGGTTCAACTCATAAATAAAATAACTGGCGACAATCTGTCTGCCACGGTTGGACATATAGCCCGTTTCATTTAACTGTTTCATACAGGCATTCACTAACGGATAAGGCGTGTTGCCATTACACCATTTCTGATATCGCTCCGGATAATAGCAACGGCGGCTTCTGGTGTTTTTGATACCGTCAAAACGAAATAATCTGGCACCATATCGATGGGCATACCATTGAAAATATTCACGCCATAACAGTTCAAAATAAATCCAGTAAGTTGAATCATTACTGACTTTCTGCTGTTCGTATTGTTTGAGTCTGGAAAGCAGATGCCTGACTGAAAGACACCCCTGAGCCAGCCAGGGTGAAAATTTGGTCGAATTGTTCCAGCCATCCAGTTCATTTCGGACATTTTTATAATCTGCCGGCAAATCTGCTGCAAAATACGCACTGATATGCATTAAGCCAGCCGTTTCTCCACCTTTAAAAACAGATTTTTTTAAAACGGGTGATGACAGAGCCTCGATTGCCATCGGCCCAGGTGGAGGAGGTAACTGCTGTGGGGATGACATAGGTCTTGGCAGTGGCAAATCTTCAACCTGTTTGCGAAACTGCGTAAAACTTCCTGGAAGATCTTTAACAGCAAATGGCAGATCTTCGGCAGTAAATAACGTATGACTGACTTCAGTGAAAAACTGATGATCTGGAAATTGCTGCTGCAACAAATGCCAGTGCCGGTTTTCATAGACGCCAGCATGCTGGCTACGGCCAATTACATCGACCTGATACATTTCAATTAATTCTGTCAGTGCGGAATGTGGCGTTTGCTGCCGGATAATCAGCACCTGCCCTACTGCTTGTAATTGCTGGTTAAGATCCGACAGGGATTCATACAGAAACTGGTAACGACGCTCACCCATCGCTTTAGCATTTAATCCATTTGGTCTGAACCACTGAGGATCAACACAAAACACACAGATAAGTTTATCGACCGACTGCATTTTCCATAATGCAGGCTGATCATGCAGTCGCAGATCATTGGTAAACCAGAATAATCCTGTGCTCATGATTCTCAAAACTCCAGTGAAGACAAAAACGTGTTCAGTTCAGAGACTGCGCCACCTGGCATAGGTTCGGCCCCAGAGAACTAAGCCGAGGAAATAACGTCTGATTGGCACATGCTTTCAACCGAGAAAACAAGATGCATCAGTTAACGATATTTTTTGATGGACAATGTCCTTTGTGCAGTAAAGAAATTTCGATGCTAAAACGCTTGGATAATCGAAAACGACTGCATTTTGAAGATATTCACGCCATCGACTTTGTGTATCGTTATCCCTATATCGATGTGGTCGCCGCCGATAAACGTTTACATGGTCAATTAGCCAATGGACAAATCATCACTGGTCTGGATGTAACTGCCAGGGCTTGGGGACTGGTCGGCCATCATAAATGGTTGCAAATTTTGCGGTGGCCGGTCATTCGCTGGTTCGCAGATTTGGCCTATCTGTTTTTTGCCCGCTTCCGACACCCGATTTCGCGTTTATTTGGTGGAAAATCCTGTCCAGACGAAAATTGCAAGTTATAAAAACCAGATCAGACTTCGGTTAACCAGTAAAAGCCAAAGCGTGGAATCACCACGGTATTACCGAATTTTTCCGGAGTTTGTCCAGTAACGGCATCAACTAATTGTCCTTGATGGGATTGTGACCATCTGGGTAATTGGTCCAGATCCAGCCGTTGTGATTTACGGTCAAAGTTCGCCACTACCAACACTCGATCAGCCGGTTTTTGCAAGTGATAGCGTTCAAATACAAATAAATGCGGATTATCTACATCCACCAGATCGCGGTTATTAAAATCCGCAAACGCATCCAGCTCTTTATGCACGGCAATCAAGGTTTTCAGCTGATTGAAAATCAGATACTCAACCGTACCAGGCACATTACGTTTTTCTGCTTTTTGCCAATCAATAAATGGTCGGTGCACCCATCGTGAATCATCCATTTTGACCGGATCATTACGATAGCTTTCATCATTGGTCGTACCGATTTCATCCCCATAGTAAAGCAATGGCAGACCGCCAAATGAAAGGATCAGACTATGTAATAACACAATGATGCGCACAGCATCATCAATTGCCTCTTCATCGCCGATATCCATCGCATGCTGCAGTCCGACCAGAGATGCCAAAGAACCGGAAATACGGGCATCACCGGTTTTATCATTCTGACCGAACGGCACACCTCTGGCATGTGAATCAGCAAATTGACCGGTGAAGTAGTCGATCAGAAACCGTCTGTGGTCTCGCGGCTCATAACCCGCCAGCTCGATATCCTTGTCATCAAAGCCCAAACCGATATCATCGTGACAACGTATGTAGTTTAACCAGGTGGCACGTTCCAGTTTCACAGGCAGACTTTTAATGCCCTGATTTAATAACCTGGCATTTTTAGTCGCCACGGCATCCCATAACAAAGCCATAAATGTGGCGTTATAGGCGATTTCACATTCCTTGGCGATAACGGCATCTTCCCCAAAGTATTTGGTGACTTCTACCGGGGCGACAATGGCTTCAGCAATAAACAGCACACCCGGCGCCGTAACCTGACAGCAGTCTTTCATCAATTGCAAAATCAAATGCGCTTCACGTTCGTTCTGACAGGTACTGCCAATTTTTTTCCATAAAAAAGCCACCGCATCAAGACGCACGATATCAGCCCCCTGATTGGCCCAGAACAGAATAATATCCAGCATTTCAATAAATACAGTGGGATTGCTGTAGTTCAGGTCCCATTGGTATTCATTAAACACCGTCATGACCCAGCGTTGCATTTCCTTATTCCAGGTGAAATTACCCGGTGCGGTTTCCGGAAACACTTCTGGCATGCTTTGTTCAAACATATCCGGGACATGACGGTTTTCGAAGGTATAAAAGTAATCACGGTAAGGCGAATAGCCATCACGGGCTTTTTGTGCCCATTCATGCTGATCCGAGGTATGATTTAACACCACATCCATCACCAGCAACATATCGCGTTGACGTAAATCGTCAGCTAATGCCCGCAAATCATTTAAGTCACCGGCACGAGGATCAATTTCCCGGAAATTACTGACCGCATAGCCGCCATCACTTTTACCTTCAGGACATTTCATAATCGGCATGACATGAACCAGATTAATACCCAAATCCTGAAAATAATGCAGATGCTCACGCATGCCTTGCAGGTTTTTGGCAAAACCATTGCAATACAAGGCCATACCAACCCATTTCTGACTAAGAAACCAGTTGTAATCCTGTTCCCGCTCTATATCTTTGGCACGTAATTCATCAGAGCGATCAATATATTGTCTGGCCAGCGTTTCAACCAGTCGTTGCGCCTGTTCAGCAAAATCCGGACGTTTACCATAGAGCCTTTCAAACAACGAATGAATGGCATAAAAATTGGCACCAAGCCGCGTATAAAAATAACGCAGATCCTTTTTGGCAAACTCAGGTTCAATCTGATTCAGGATGGCATTCAGAAGCGAATGAGATTGCTGTTCGTACATGTAATTTCCTGATTTAAGAGTCGGATAATTCTGACAAATCGTTATGTGAATTCAGAATAAAAGGCAGGGTCTTCGCTGACCGCTCCACGTAATCCTATCACCTTGCTGGCAAACTGCTGGGCATGCAGCAATATTTTCTGCACTGGCCAGCCGGCTAGCAGACCATGAATATACATGGCACTAAAGGCATCGCCAGCCCCAACAGTATCAACCAACTTATCAGCAGCAATACGTTTTTGCTCATAAAACGTTCCATCATTGCAACGTACAATGCCACCGTCTTCACCCCGCGTCACGATAAGCTGTTCCAGCTGAAAATGCGTTTGCATTCTAGTCATATCCTGCTGCAAATCGGCTGAATTAAAACCAAGTTCGACTAACTCATGCTGATTAAGCTTGCACCACCGAGCCCGCTCCAGACATTTATAAATATCTTCTTTATTCCACCAGGGAGCGCGTAAATTGACATCCATAAAGACGGAAACGGATGCTGGCCGTGTCAGAAACTCAAAAGCTTCCTGCGATACAGGATTCCTCAAGGCTAATGAACCATGATAAACAATGGCATCATTGCGCAGACCAGGGAGCTCTGCTGTTCTAATAAAGTCATAAGCCCGATCGGCTGTTATCTCATAGGAGGGCTCACTGCCTTGCAGACTGACCTTCACTTCTCCCGTACTGTGATTTTTATCAGTTTGCAGGCCGTCAGTTGCAAGTTGCCATTGTTGCATTGCCTTGCGGATCTGCTGCCCCTGTTCATCATCGCCCACACTGGATATAAATAAAGGCTGATCACCAAACGCCTGTAAATGCCAGGCAACATTAAACGGTGCCCCTCCCAGTTTTTTTGCACCATCCGGAAAACAATCGAATAAAACTTCACCAAAAATGGCTAATGCGGGTTGCTGGCTCATGAATGATCTCTCGCTTCTAGTTGCTGTCTTAACCCCTCGATGTAATGCCAGACACCTTGTAAAACGCCGGCACTGTAATTGCCGTTCATCCCAAGTGGACCTGGATCGACAGCAATATAGAGTGATTGTGGATGACCATTTTCGGCGACCAGTTGTTGCGCCATGGCTTTGATTTCATCTGATGCGTTATGGACCACCACTGATTGTATGGGGCTCGCCAATACCGGCATGTCATTGCCACTGTCTCCGGCGAAAACCACCTCATTATCAGCATAGCCCAGCCGGTTTTGCAGAAATTCAATCGCATGTAGTTTGGTGGCATTTTCTGGTAACACATCCAGCAAACCGACATTAGTAAGTTCATCAATACTCCACATCACCGAAGCGTTAATGCCATTTTTTTGCAGGTGGCTATGCACCTCATTTATGACCTTATCTTTATTGAGGTAGAG
>NZ_DCSO01000071.1:54211-57869 GCF_002325665.1 Methylophaga sp. UBA1464 | reverse complement strand
AAAAACTCAGCTTGTGTGTGTTTTGCTTACTGAACTCCTGCAATTGCAGATCTTTAATATCACTCAGTAAGGCTTTCAGATCTGAGTGTGACCGCCCGTTCCAGTCTTTTGCAATTTCATCACACCAACTCTGCACTTCTTGCCAGTGTTTATCTTTAAACTGAAATATTTTGGTGCCTACATCACTGATAATATAATCCGGTGAAGGCAGGCTGTAGGTACGAATCGCTTTTTCAACCAACTGGCGATGACGCCCAGTCACATAAACCAGACAAACCTGCTCAGACTGACAGAACTTACGGAACCGCCGGCGTGCATCAGGATGTTCTGCCTGCATTCCATTAGGGATCACCGTGCGATCCATATCGGTACAGAGTAATAGTCTTGCACTCATTTAACGTGAACCTGTTGCTTGTTCAGAATGGATTTCAAAAAAATTGTAATACTCAATTGCTTCCATAATCCCTGCAGCAAATGGTTTATGGGCGAAATAAATATGTGAGAAATCCTCCAGCTGTGACAGTTCCTCATGATGTCTGTTTGCCACTACGACAGCCAGGGTATTACCACGCATCATATCCTCATCCGCCCCACTACCACCTGCGACACAGATACGTTCCAATGGCATTTGCCAACGATCAGCCACAAACCGCAAGGCCATGCCCTTCGACGCCCTTAACGGCATAATATCGAGATACTGACCAAATGCTAATTGTACATGCACTGATAATTCTTCACGGTGCAACAACGATTTGACCTCTTCAACATCGACCTGCTCACGATTGATGTAGTAGCTCAGCTTGAACTGGCTTTGTTCTGACTTGGGCTGACGCTCCAGACCGGGAACCTCATCAAGTAGTTTGCTGACCCGGTGTGGCAACCATAAATGATCAATATGTTTGGTCCACGCCGTATCCGGTGTCAGTTTGGGTGCGTAATAAATCTCACTGCCACTACTGGTTATCAGAATATCCGGTTCTGGAATACGATGTTTTTTCATCAACTTCAGAGCCTGATCCAGCCGCCGCCCTGTAGCAATCACAAACTTGGTACTTTTACGATGTTCACGAAGCAAATTCACCAACGCCTGCAAGGATTCATCATCACCCACCAGATTCAAGTCCAGATCGGTGACCAATGCCCTCTCATCGCGTCCGGATTCACGACGTTCAACCGGAAGGCGTAACAGTTTCTCCGTCCGGGCGGCTATCGGTTCAATGATTTCCAGATAACGTTTGGCATGGGCATGCCAGGAATAATGTTGCGTTACGCCCTTTAATCCATTTTGCTGGCACTGCTGCCAATATTCCTGGTCCAGAATCAACTTTTCAATCGCTGAACTGATGCTGGAAACTTCCAGAGGATCAATCAATTCACCATTTAAACAATTGGCCATGATATCTCTGGGGCCACCGTCTTCAGTGGCAACAATCGGTAAGCCGCTGGCAGCCGCTTCAATCAGTGTCAGACCGAAAGGCTCAGTCAGGGCAGGATTGACAAATACTCCCATGGTGGCAGCAGCAATACGGTAAATCAGTGGCACTTCATCACGACGATGATGTTTGGGGATGGTGACTTTGCCATAAAGATCATAACGATCAATCGCTACCAGAAGTTCATGGAACACTTCCTGCGCACCACGTTCCAGATCATCAATATCATCCCGGTTACCGGCAATAATCAATATATTGGCATGTCGCTGCAATATTTCAGACTGACCATAGGCCTCAATCAAACTGACAATATTTTTACGTTTATCTGGACGGGATAACGCCAGAATTATCGGTTTTTCCGGTTCATCCAGATGCTGGGTAATACGTTTGAATAATTCACTTTGCAACTCATCGCCTTTTGGCGGGGTAAATTGCTGAACATTGGTACCCGGCGGCACAATACGCATTTGTGCTGGCTGATAATGATCATACAGCTCGTATTGCTCTTCAATTTCCTGATGGGTACTGGTTATTACCCGCTCTGCCGTCGCCAGGGTAATTTCTTCCGCCTCGATGCGCTGAGTCATTTTGTACTGCTGTTCCAGTTGGGCAATATCCACGCCACTGGCCAAGAGTCTTCTGCGTTTAACACGTCCCAATGAATGACCGGTATGTATCAGAGGAATGCCTAGTTGGTTGGCGATATGTGATGCCACCAACCCGGAGTCAGCGTAATGACTGTGCAAAATATCCGGTAAAAACGCCTGTCTGCGGAAATAATCCACCAGATTATCGGCAAACGTATCCAGATGTTCCCAGATCTGTTCTTTCGCCAGATAAGCATCAGGTCCGGCATCAATGCGAATGATTTTTAGTTTATCGTTAAGCTGTTCGACAGGACGGGCATAATCCGGTGAGACTTCTTCGTCTACAACTCGCCGGGTAATCAGTAACACTTCACCGACTTTTTCCTGTTCGGATAAGGCCTGGGCCAGTTCAAGTACATAAAGTGTCTGACCACCGGTATCGGCATCCCGACCAAGTTCCAGGTCGTGGCCACGAATCAAGCCATGGATGTTTAATAAGGCAATTTTCAGTTTATCTTTGTTATCTGACATATTTGTTTATATCTTAATCACAATGAGTTTACTCTGGACACACTTGCGACAGGCAGATACAGAATATCAGTGTGTGGCGTATGGTGGTCTTCCCTTTCAAACTACCCGCTAAGTTACCAGAAGACAAATTTAAGCCGGAAAACGTAACTATTTCCAGCAACCTTGAGCGTATCATGCAGTCAGTTAGTAATGTATTAACCTCGATTTAAACAGGAAGTTCATTATGTATGTGCAACGTATCTTTTCTATTGTGCTCTTTGCGGCTCTTCTGCCTTTCAATCAAATAGCTGGTGCTGACGATTCATTGCAAAGATCAATTGATAGTCCTCAACGTGCTGAAAGCAACAGACTCAGGGATATGTTTCGCCATCCATCAGCAACCTTGATGTTCTTTGGCATTACTGCTGATATGCGGGTCGCTGAAATATGGCCTGGACGTGGCTGGTATACCGAAATCCTTGCTCCATGGTTAAAACATGGTAAAGGCCAACTAATCGCGGCGGGATTTCCTGCTGACACACAATCTGCCTACAGACAAACACTTCGTGAGGAATATAACACTTGGCTGAAAGCCTCTCCAGAACTATATGATGAAGTGCTGGTGACCGAATTTGGCCCGGAAACTGACTGGCAGTTTGCTGAGCCAAACAGTGTAGATGCTGTACTGACATTCAGAAATGTCCATAACTGGGTTCAGGGAGATTTCGCTGATCAGGCATTTACCGCTATTTTTAATGTTCTGAAATCCGGGGGCATTCTCGGCGTAACAGACCATCGGGCCAAACCGGGCACCCCCCTGGCCGTGATGAAAAAAAGCGGTTATCTAACCGAAGAATATGTCATTTCAATGGCTGAAAAGGCAGGATTCGTGCTGGAAGAAAAGTCCGAAATCAATGCCAACCCTGCTGATACCGCAGATCATCCAAATGGTGTCTGGACATTGCCACCAAACCTGCGAGTCGATAACGAAAAAGACAAAGCAAAATATCAGGTGATTGGTGAAAGTGATCGTATGACCTTACGTTTTCGCAAACCTTAATGATTGACAGCTCAGACCCTGTTTTTTCTGGGGTCTGAGCTGTTTTTTATCGAATCACCCTGACGGCA
>NZ_DCSO01000071.1:53534-54126 GCF_002325665.1 Methylophaga sp. UBA1464 | reverse complement strand
GGCAATTTCCAATACAACCGGCTGCTGTAAACGGCGTTCAATTTCCTGTTTCACTTCATCCATTACCGCATCATCCACTGCGGTTTTCGATACCATCGTCAAACTGATAATGAGTGGATCTCGTGGTCTGACATTGACATCCACCAGCTTGACCCCTGCTATTTCCTGACCATCCAGCTGACGTAACACATTGTTTTCCGCCACCATTCTCTCAAAACCAATGGCCAGTGGAATAGCCAGAATGGCGACCATGACCAGGGTCAGCATCAAACCACGTTTAGCGCGATGGAATGGATTATATCCCAGAACCATAAAGGTAATTAACGCCGCCAGAATAATGCCCACCAGGTTGGTCAGATATAACAGAAATGCCCCGAAAAACACGGTAAAGTCGAGCCACCCCAGACCAATACCGGCAACAGCTAATGGCGGCACCAAGGCCACCGCAATCGCCACACCGGCCAGACTTTTGGCCACTTCAGCACGAGCATGCGCATAAGCACCGGCAATACCAGACACCACCGCGACACCTAAATCCAACAACGTCGGACTGATACGAGCTGCAATTTCGGTATTAATATTATTGAGCGGA
>NZ_DCSO01000071.1:49928-53406 GCF_002325665.1 Methylophaga sp. UBA1464 | reverse complement strand
CCTATCGCAATACTTTTACCGCTTTCCAGCATCAAAGAATCATCCTGACGCAGAGTGCCCAGTGACATCGAAATAATTGGTCCCATTAACGGTGCCAGAATCATTGCACCAATCACCACTGGAATGGAATTGGCAAATAAACCGAACGCAGCCAGTAATGTAGATAGCACCATCAGCGTTAGATAGGCAGGCGTTGCCTTGGCACTCTCTCGCATCATCATAAATAAATCTTTGAACTCTTCCGGAGCAGCATGATGCATCCATGGCAATGGATAACTGATCAGTTCATTACGAGCTTTGCCCAATGGCAATGCCTGTGTTCGAACGATTTCCTTCTGCTCTCCGCCACTTTCAGCTAATGCCAGCAAACGTCCGGGTATCAGGCGAACGGCCCTTCGCTCAACGTTAAATTCCAATTGCTCTGCTTCAGATACCATTTCATCATGGTTGTATTTAATAGGTTTACTGGTTTCCAGCTTTAACTGGCTGCTTTTAATAAAACCTATAAACGGCGGGTTATTTCGGCTCCAGATATTGCGCATGAACAATGAAGCAAATAAAAACCGTAACATTTCAAATACGCTTCGCGGCGCCAGTACTAAAGCATGCAACATGCCATCATTGGCGTTGGAGTCGGGCATAAAACGACGTGATAAAACTGAACTTCTGCCATGCTCAACCGCCACGATTCCGAAAGCAGCGGTTTCAACAACCTTTTCTTTCTGTGTGGTAATGGTAAAGGGGGTAAAACGCACTTCTTTCAGACTGCGCATTAAACGCCAGAAACGTCGAACGCGAGCCCAGAATGGCTCAACCATTGCTTCACCGGGCACCAGAGTAAAAGTTTGTCCCACAATGACCGAATTGAAAACCGGACGTTGATTGCATAGCAACAAATCCAGTTGCGATGCATCGTTATTCATAATATCGCTGAGGGCATCATCTAAGTTGGCAGCAATGCCAAACCCGTAACGTGCGTGTTTCATTCCGGGATGCGGTAACAGGCCTATTGTCCACTCCTGTTCACGCGCCTGTAACATCAAATCTCGCAGACATTCATCATTGAGGTAGCTGATCACCAATTGATCATCAGCAAATTGATACTGTTGTGCTGCCTGAAAATTGCTGAGTTCGATTTCCCATTGCTGCTCGGGTAATTTAGGCAATATCTGATCTTGAACTTCCTGCTCATCTTCGGCCGAAAATATCAGCACCACCCGACGTTTATCCGTAATTGAATCAAGTTTGCTGAGCAGATCTTCTACCATCTAGAGGCTCCGGAAGGGGGTTAAGCGCGTTATACAATGATGTAACAGAACTTGCCGTAATGGCAGATTCCGGGGTTATTTAATCATGAATGTTGCCGAGGTTAACGTTGGTATAACAGTTTATTCATTTTGCTAATGGTATCTGTACCGATCTGTTTAGGGCAAACCCGCTCACATTCCCGGTAATTACTGCAACTGCCAAAGCCTTCAGCTTCCATACGGGCTAACATTCTGGCGGGACGCTTTGTGTCCAGCTGTCCCTGTGGAAGACTACTCAAATGACTGACTTTGGCTGCGATAAACAATGTAGCTGAGGCATTGGGACATACCGCCACGCAAGCACCACAGCCAATGCAGGTTGCTGCATCAAACGCTTTGTCAGCGACGGGTTTAGCGACTGGCTGAGTGTTGGCTTCCGGCGCAGCGCCGGTTCTGACAGGGATGTAGCCCCCCGCCTGAATAATACGATCAAACGCACTGCGATCCACCATCAAATCCTTTATCACCGGAAACGCTGTAGCTCGCCAGGGTTCAATCCATAATTCATTCTGATCATGATAGTCACGCATATATTGCTGACAGGTCGTAGTGGCCTGATGCCGTCCATGCGGTTCACCGTTAATCACCAGACTGCAACTGCCACAGATCCCTTCACGACAGTCATGATCAAAGACAATCGCTTCTTTTCCAAGACCGATAAGCCGTTCATTCAAGGCATCAAGCATTTCCAGAAAAGAAGATTCTGCTTCCACTTCCAACTCATGCTTTTCAAAAAACCCGTCGTCTTGGGGAGAAGCCTGACGCCATATATGCAGAATAAAATTCATTGGTAATTCCGTATCCCGGGGCTGACAAAATCAAAATGCAAAGGCTCTTTGATCAGTTTTGGCTGCACAACGTCACCGGTAAATTGCCAGGCAGAAACAAATCCAAAATCGTTATCACGCCGTTGCACTTCACCGTTGCTGGTCAGATGTTCTACACGGGCATGACAGCCACAGGACTCTTCACGGCTCAGGGCATCAATACACATTAACTCACCCAGTTCCATAAAGTCGGCAACCCGGCCTGCTCTTTCCAGGGTTTGATTCAGCTGTTTATCGTTACCGCTGATTTTGATTTCACGCCAGAACTGTTCACGTAGTTGCTGAATCTCTTCAATCGCCTGCTTTAAAGCAAATTCATTACGTGCCATGCCGCAGTGATCCCATAAGATCTTACCCAGCCGACGATGAAAATGATCGGGCGTTTGTTTAGGTTCAGGCGCATTTAACAGTCGATCCAAACGCGATTGCGAATAGTTCATAGCCTGCTGCACTTCGGGATAGTCTTTATCTTCCAAAGGCGTTTGTCGGGCAAGATAATCAGAAACTGTGGTTGGCAGAATAAAATAACCATCTGCCAAACCCTGCATTAATGCACTGGCACCCAGTCGATTGGCACCGTGATCGGAAAAGTTGGCTTCACCACCGGCAAACAGACCATCAACTGAGGTCATCAGATTGTAATCCACCCACAATCCCCCCATGGTGTAATGTACCGCAGGATAAATGCGCATGGGCTGTTGGGTCGGATCTTCAGAAGTGATCCGCTGATACATATCAAACAGGTTGCCGTATTTTTCGTTTATAACATCAGCACCCTGTTCTTTGATGGCATCAGCAAAATCCTCAAATCTTGGTCTGTCATCAAAAATATATGGTGTTGGTATTGAACCTTGAAGAGAACGATTGGATGGCCAAATTGGTTTAACCCAACTACCCCAAGTTAAATCAGGATTGTCCTTCCACTTTCTGTCATCGTGAAACGATTTGATTTCATCGTAATCTTTATAAGTAACGAACTTATCATTTAATTTAAATCCACATTGGTCTTGNNTCACAAATATGTTTGACCGCCCGTGAGGCAATATCGCGTGGCACCAGATTACCAAACGCCGGATACATGCGTTCCAGAAAATAATCCCTATCCTGTTCCAGAATATCCCGTGGATCGCGTCCGCAATCGGCAGGATTTTTCGGTGCCCAGATGCGACCATCGTTGCGCAATGATTCGCTCATTAACGTGAGTTTGGATTGCAGCTCACCATGTTGTGGAATGCAGGTGGGATGTATCTGTGTAAAACAGGGATTGGCAAATAACGCGCCGTGTTTATGGGCACGCCAGATAGCCGAGGTGTTACAGCCTTTGGCATTGGTCGACAGGTAAAA
>NZ_DCSO01000071.1:49342-49713 GCF_002325665.1 Methylophaga sp. UBA1464 | reverse complement strand
TTGATCAGATCCTGCATTTCACAACGGGAAAAATGTTCGATATGACCTTCAGCAATCTGCCGGCTCATCGCCTGATAAGCCCCGAGTAATAATTGCTGACCGGTTTGACCGCGAGCATAAAAGGTTCGGGATACCTGCGCTCCCCCAAACGAACGATTGGCCAGATAACCACTGTATTCACGGGCAAATGGCACACCTTGCGCTACAGCCTGATCAATAATCGACGTACTCAGTTCCGCCAGACGAAATACATTGGATTCACGGGCCCGAAAGTCGCCGCCTTTAATCATGTCGTAAAACAGCCGCCAGACACTGTCACCATCATTATGATAATTCTTGGCAGCATTAATACCGCCCTGAGCCGCAATACT
>NZ_DCSO01000071.1:48196-49231 GCF_002325665.1 Methylophaga sp. UBA1464 | reverse complement strand
TTAACCTGATACCCCATTTCGGCAAGTGACGCCGCTGCAGAAGCGCCTGCCAGACCGGTTCCTACCACAATCACCCGGTAACGTTTTCGATTAGCCGGACTGACTACTCGCAGATTGTATTTATGCTGGGTCCAGCGTTGTTCCAGCGGACCTTTCGGGGAAAAGCTGTCTAATGGTTGTTCGTCAGTCATTTATGCTTTCCAGTAGGCCACTATTGGCACGATGGCAAATCCCACCACCAATAACACGACAATTGCTGTGCTGATCCAGTAAAACTGTTTAGAAGTTTTGCCCAGGGTTTGCAACACATTGGTTAACGAATGCTGCAAATGCAGTCCTATTAACAGCACGCCCCCCAGATAAATCGCTAATTGCCAGACAGAGCTGAATAAGGTGACTGTCTGCCCGTATATATCAGCACCGCCAAATGACCACATTTGCGCCATATGCCAGACAATAAACAGCAGAATCAGCGTGATAACAATGGATACCAGCCAGGCGGGAATAAAATGATGTTGCCGGTGATGATAGGCATGAATTCTGGCCTTACTGTTATGCAGTCGGATTTGCACCGCCACAATCACATGAAACACCAATGACGCTGCCACTAATAGCCATAAGGGCCAGCGAATCAGCGGTTGATTATAAAAATCGTAAAACGCCTGATATTGCTCGGGGCTGAAAAAGCTCAGATTACTGAGCATATGAAAAATCAGATAAGCGGTCAGCACCAGACCGGCCATCGCCATCAGACGCTTTTTAACTTGCAATAAGGCCATCAGCTTTCCCGGCTCATAACAATCTGATCAGTCTCCGACAACGGTTCGAGTTTTTCACGCTGAATGGTACGCACACAGCTGTTCCAGCGCAGAATGGCTTCATCATTATGATCAGGACGCATTTGCTCAGCCTGCTGATAACACTCTAACGCTTTAATAAAATAATCGTAGGCAAAGGCACGGGACATCGGTTGTGTCAGCATAAAACGGGCGCGCCGTTCCAGAACAATACCAGTGTAGTAAATCTGTTTATATT
>NZ_DCSO01000071.1:47461-48058 GCF_002325665.1 Methylophaga sp. UBA1464 | reverse complement strand
TATTCGCTGGTGAGTTTGGCAATAGCCACTTCAATGTCCTGAAATGGCGACTGACTGCCGCTGATACTAATTTGATCCGTGAGTGCCAGAATGTAAACGACTAATGCCGCCTGATTTTCCGGCTCGATATTGAGGATATCCAGACAGATACTTTCAGCGATTTCTGGCTCCAACAATGAACGATATTGTCGCGCCCGATCCAGAGCCAGCTCAATTGACTCGGCATGTATGTCATGTAAATTCAGATCCATCAGGCTCTCTTACTGCTAGGAATTGCCGTCACGGCAGATATAGCCTCAATCTAAAGCAATTGGCATGGCTTTTCAACGCAACCGTGCCACATAACTGAAAATAGAGTCTGAGAGGGTCTGTTAACCGTTCATGGTGCCCATGAAAGATTAACAGTCCCTGGTTAATCTGTTATCTTTGACGGTTTTCTAACGGCTTAATTCCGGTTTATTTATGCAACGAAAGATTCTGGTCACCAGCGCACTTCCCTATGCCAATGGTTCTGTCCATCTGGGACATCTTGTTGAATATATTCAGACAGATATCTGGGTGCGGTTTCAAAAGATGCAAGGCCACGAATGTCATTAT
>NZ_DCSO01000071.1:46297-47402 GCF_002325665.1 Methylophaga sp. UBA1464 | reverse complement strand
GGATGCGCATGGCACCCCCATCATGTTGCGCGCACAAAATGAGGGCATCACCCCGGAACAGTTAATTGCTGACGTCAGTAAAGAACATCAGGCCGATTTTGCCGATTTTGCGATTGGTTTTGATAACTATCACAGTACCCACAGCGAAGAGAATCGCCAACTGGCCAGCCAGATTTATCTGGCGAATCGTGATGCCGGACATATTGAAAGCCGTACCATCAGTCAGGCTTATGATCCGGAAAAAGAAATGTTCCTGCCGGATCGGTTTATTCGTGGTGAATGCCCAAAATGTGGTGCCGCCGATCAGTATGGTGATAACTGTGAAGTCTGTGGCGCGACCTATGACCCGACTGAATTAAAAAATCCGGTTTCTGCCGTTTCCGGTGCCACCCCGATCACCAAAGAGTCTGAACATTATTTTTTCAAACTGGGTAATTTCGAACCATTATTACGTGAATGGACTCAAGGCGATCATCTGCAGGCCGAAGTTGGCCGCAAACTTGGTGAATGGTTTGACAGTGGTTTGCAGGACTGGGATATCTCACGTGATGCACCCTACTTCGGTTTTGAAATACCCGATGCGCCAAACAAGTTTTTCTATGTGTGGATGGATGCACCGATTGGCTATTTAGCCAGCTTCAAAAATTACTGCGACCGTAGCGGTGTGGATTTTAATGAATTTATGCGTGCCGACAGTCCGACTGAAATGGTGCACTTTATCGGTAAGGATATTATTTATTTCCATGCCTTGTTCTGGCCAGCCATGCTGAAAGGTGCCGGTTTCAGATTACCGAATCGTGTGTATGCCCATGGTTTTCTGACGGTTGACGGCAAAAAGATGTCCAAGTCACGTGGCACCTTTATCAAAGCCCGCACCTATCTGAATCATCTGAACCCGGAATATCTGCGTTATTACTTTGCTGCCAAGCTCAATAACACCATTGAAGACATCGATCTGAGTCTGGAAGATTTCCAGAGCCGGATTAATTCGGATTTAGTCGGTAAGGTCGTGAATATTGCCAGTCGCTGTGCCGGCTTTATCAATAAACGCTTTGATGGAAAATTAAGTGATGCACTGACTGATGAAGCCTTATTTAAGACTTTC
>NZ_DCSO01000071.1:45526-46110 GCF_002325665.1 Methylophaga sp. UBA1464 | reverse complement strand
GTGCTGGCGAAAGAAGAAGGCAAGGATGCTGAAGTTCAGGCCGTTTGCAGCATGGGCATCAATCTGTTCAGAGTGCTGATTGCCTATCTGAAGCCGGTATTACCCCGCACAGCAGAACAGGCCGAAGCCTTCCTGAATATTGACTCGCTAAGCTGGGCGGATATAGCTCAACCATTATCGGGCCACACTATTGAGCCTTTCAAACCGCTAATGACTCGCGTTGAGCAGGATAAGATTGATGCCATCATCGAGGAATCCAAAGAAAATATGACCGCAACTGCTACACCAGGAAAGCCAGTTGAAAATGTAGATCCGATTGCCGATGAAATTCAGTTTGATGACTTTGCCAAAATTGATTTACGTATAGCCAAAATCGTCACTGCCGAGCATGTCGAAGGTGCTGAAAAGCTGCTGAAACTGACTCTGGATATCGGCTTGGCTGAAAAACAGGTATTTGCCGGTATTAAATCGGCTTACGCCCCTGAAGAACTGGTCGGTAAATTAACCGTGATGGTCGCCAACCTGGCACCACGTAAAATGCGCTTTGGTTTATCGGAAGGTATGGTGCTGGCCGCCGGCCCCGG
>NZ_DCSO01000071.1:44070-45427 GCF_002325665.1 Methylophaga sp. UBA1464 | reverse complement strand
GTGCTGGCCGCCGGCCCCGGTGGTAAGGATTTATTTATTCTCAATCCTGATGATGGAGCAAAACCTGGAATGCGTGTTAAATAAACCAGGGGCTATTGCTCTACCACTGATGTAACGCGCATAAAAAAGCCGGCTTGATAGCCGGCTTTTTAATGTTACCTGAACTGATCTTACTGTTTCAGTTCTTTTTCCATACCAATTTCGTATAACTCTAAATTGGCTTCTTCGATCTCACCCGTGATGGCATTAACATCGACTTTGTACTCACGACCGTGAACATTCACAATATCAAACTCATAAGTGACTGAACCATCGAACCCTAGTTCATATTCATTGGCCACCACTTCACCTGGAATAAAATCTAAAGCAATTTCACGGGCTTCAGCTTCGGTGATTTTGGCATATTTCTGGAACGTAGGATCGTTGGCTTCTACTTCACGTTCAATTTCGGTGACAAAACCTTCTTCGGCATTACATTCAACATTGTATGTGTTGCCATCTGCAGTTGCCTCAATATCAAACTCGTATACTGGATCATCACCTTCCATTTTCATTTCCAGCTTACGCACGTTACCCGGAATGGTATCCAGGGCAGCATCCATACACGTTTCCATTTTGACGAGTTTCCAGCCACGGATGTCATCAAGATCATAGTTGTCGTTATCAGCCAGTGCCATTGAAGATAATGACATGGTGATTGCAGCAGTTAAAAATTTGGCTGTATTTTTCATGATTGCTCCTTAGTTAAAAAATCCGGATGTTCCATTCTCTACCCGCAAGAGCAATGTTACTTATCTTTCTTGTCGTTCAGATATTTCCAAAACCATTATATTAGGAATTTTTCCCATACACAAAAAAGGCTCCGCAAATAATTTTGGGAGCCTTTTTTATTTAACTTACTGCTGAACATTCACCTCAATGCGTTTGGGTTGAAGTTGCGCCATTTTAGGAATAGTCAGCTCCAATACGCCATCCCGCGAAGAGGCGTTGATATTATCGACATCAGCGGTTTCGGGTAAGGTAAATCGACGCATAAAAGTGCCACTGAATCGCTCAATGCGCTTGTAATTTTCTTTCTCTTCCACTTTGTTACTGTCGCGAACACCTTTAATTGTCAGCAAACCATTTTCGGCAGTCACTTCAATATCTGCGGCTTTAACGCCCGGTAAATCAGCGTGAATAATATAACTGCTGGCAGTTTCCTGAATATCCACTGCAGGGGTCCAATCTTCTTCATTAAAATTGGCTTCTGTTGCAGACGATTGCAATAAAGACGACATTTCGCGTTGTAGATTATCAAACAGACTGTAAGGTCTGTAACGTTGAATAGCCATAAAACACCTCCATAATTCAGTTG
>NZ_DCSO01000071.1:35913-44007 GCF_002325665.1 Methylophaga sp. UBA1464 | reverse complement strand
GAACACCTCCATAATTCAGTTCATCATGAAGACGAATATTGTCTTCTGATAAAGAAGATGGGATGTCTTTAAAAGAATTCAAGAGGCTTGAATATTTTAAAATAAAAATATAACTATCAATAACTTGCCGACAAAGACTATTACTCAACTGTGTTTTTTGGGACAATTGATATTGTCAGATAAGCTCATTAAAAATAATGGCTCACGGCATCAAAGCACCGCACTGATTAATGTTTGATAATACCCAAAACAACCGCAATATTTGCCAAATCCGCAGTAGTGTTTACATTCAACTTGTTTTTAATCTGTGTATTGTAGTTAGCCACGGTTTTGTAGCCTAAGTGTAATTCTGCAGCAACTTCATGTGCCGTCATGCCTTTAGCGGTCAGGCAAAATACATCAAACTCGCGCGGTGATAACAGCTCGACAACCTGACCGTAATGCAAGGTGTCGGAAGGATGTCTGAAATCATCAATATTCGGCAGGATATCCTGTTCGATATAGCGTTTACCTTGTGAGACGGCTAAAACGGCTTCCGCAAGCACTTCCGCCGCACTGTTTTTAGTGACATAGCCTTTAGCGCCGGCCTGAATGGCACGTTCTACATAGATAGATTCATCATGAATACTGTAAACCAGCACTGTCGCCTGAGAATCCTGTTTTTTAAGACGACGTATGGTTTCCAAACCGCCTATCCCCGGCATTGATAAATCCATCACCACGACATCAGGGCGCTGACGTTCGTATTCATGACAGGCTAACTCACCCCGATCGACATCAACAATGCTGCCGATAAAGGGTTGTGAATCCAATAACATTCTGAATCCTGCACGTACTACCTGATGATCATCCACCAGCAAAACACTAATCTTTTTTTCATTCATTATCTGATTTCTCAATAATTGGCATCCATGCGCTTACACAAACGCCTTTACCCGCTTCAGATTCAAATCTAAAGCGGCCTCCCATATTTTCAACCCGTTCTCGCATAGCCAACACGCCAAACCCATGCCCTGATGATTCACCTCCCTGACCATTATCACGAATTCGCATGACCACTCGAGGGGAAGTGTGTTCTCCCTCCTGTCGGATGACTAATGTTACCTCAGTTGCATTGGCATGGCGCACGACATTTGTCAGACATTCCTGTGCAATTCGGTAAACATGAATCGCCAGTTCATGAGCCACCTGATCCAGCCGTTCGTCATAATCCAGTTTAATTACCAAATCAGGATAGCGACGTCGCCATTCATTTATTAAA
The DNA here is from genome assembly GCF_002325665.1 of Methylophaga sp. UBA1464. Classification (NCBI taxonomy): domain Bacteria; kingdom Pseudomonadati; phylum Pseudomonadota; class Gammaproteobacteria; order Thiotrichales; family Piscirickettsiaceae; genus Methylophaga; species Methylophaga sp. UBA1464. Next base: position 42,746 of record NZ_DCSO01000071.1, on the reverse strand, counting down.
TCGGACAAGGTTGCCCCGAGTCCTAAATCCGCCAGACTCAGTGGATGCAGGGTACGCATCATTGATCGCACGACTCCCGCCAGATGATTGCATATATCAGCAATGGATTCGGAAATTTTAGCGACATCAGCACCTGGCTGACGAATAGCTGTAGACATGGCTTTTACTGCTGTCAGTGATTGCCCCATCTCATCATGCAATTCCCGGGATAAATTGCGTCTTTCGGACTCCTGGATCTGCATGGTATGCCGTGCCAATGCCTGATTATTATCTTTGGCCAGTTTCAACGCATCTGACAAGTGATTGATCTCAGTTGCAATTGCATCAAACTCACTGATTTTAAAAGGCGGTAATTTACGTCCATATTGACCGGACTCAACTCTGCGTAGCCCCACAACAATACTTCGAACCGCCTGCAACATTGAGTTAAACACAATATTAATGGCCAGAAAAATCACCCCGATCATTGTCATCACCGACCAGAAATAAGCGACTGACTCTTCCCATGTTTCAACAATCTCATCCAATGGATCAGCACGAACAATAATCTGCTTCAACCGGCCATCAGCAAGTCTGATGTCATAATTTGCAGAGGGATAAGTCGTTTTGACAGCCCTCACAAACCATTCGGGTGGCCGTTCGTCCTCAATGCTGTCCGGAACAAACCATTCCACCTCTTCTCCTTCTTCATTGAAAATACTGATATGCAAATGCCGGGTATGCTGAATCGCGCTGATCTGCTGTAACCATTCATACTCTGTCATCGACGTACGGGATAAGTGACTAAAACCCAGGTCCATCATCTGCAAGGCGAGATTGAAAGAAGAATTCACTTCCCGTTCGACAGATTGTCGGGCCTGCCAAATCGTTAATACGCTACCGAACATGCTAATAATGATTACCGAAAACAAAATCCGGCTATTAATCAGACCTCTTAAACTCATGTATTTCCCATGACAATATTTTTATAGTTAGTTTCTTCCATAAGTCATCAACCTTTGAAACAGCAATATTCCAAGATAGTAACAGACTTATAAATACATATATGCAGGGGTATGCATCAATCAACAGCCCCTGAAATGTAAAATTTTAAATTTGTCGTTTCAGACGAAACAGCATAACTGAATTTTAAAAATCATAGTTCAAACCAAGACTGATGCCATAACTTTCCCATTTTGCCTCATTAAACTTCAGTTTCACGGTAGAACCATTTGCAAAATTGATTTTATCTTTGCCATTTCTGTCTGCAATCCACTTTTGGTAATGCACATCCAAGGTAAGGGCTAACCGAGGCGATAAGTGCCACGCCCCCGTCAGTTCGGTGACAAATCCGCCCCCCTCAGCTTCATGGGTAAAACTTTCCGGTTGAGCAAAATCACTACGCAAATTCCACTGTGCAGTAGCATCATAAAAAGCATAGTGATATTTAAAATTTAACCCCAGCTCAAAGGCATCCTGTTTGATAAACAGGTTTTCCATGCCAATCCATGGTCCATACCAGGTCGCATCATAACTGGAATCCAGTCCGGAAAAAGGCCCTACTGGTGGTATGCGAGGATCTGCTGAAAGTGTCTGATATCCATCAACTATTTTTAAATCCTGTGAATAGTAATAAAGCCCCCCCATAGGTCGCCATTCAAAGCGAGTCCGTGTTGATTCGTTTACCAACCATTCATATCGTTTGCCGATACCGATAGACAGATCCATTACACTGCCTTCATCGGCCCCGTTATTGGATCTTGAGAATTCCTGAGTCCGATTGTTTCCGAAATAATCCGAATCCTGATTTTTACCGTCATAAATTTCGCCATACAGGAAATCAAAATTTACCAACCAGTTTTCTTTGGTATATAACGTTGCCCCCAAATTAACAGTGGCAATATCAAGATCTTCCCAGGTCAGTTCCGACAGGATGTTTGGTTGCCCACCCAATCCTGCTTTATTCCAACGAAATTCATCACGCCGATAACCGGTTTTGAAATAAATATCCTCTTTATCGTATTGTAACCAGGGCGTCTTTTTTTCAGCTATTTTCTGAGGGCTCTCATAGATATGTACCCTCAACCGTTGCGGTTCCACGGCCTGACCGACAACCTGATTGGCCGGCGGCAACTGAGCAGGCATTTCTTCGTAAACGTGCATCTGCAGGGCCGGTACCGCCAATATGGTGGATACCGGTAAAGCAAATAAGCCCACACCTGATAGCAGGACAACCGACTTAACGCGCATTAGCCACAACCTCATCAAATGGCAGAGCCGAAATCACATACATATAAGTTGAACTCTCTGTCTGGCCCACTGGTGATAATTGACTGCTTTCAACAGATGAAGCCAGCCAGCGGCCTTTAATATTCTGAAAATCGACCGGCAAACTCTGAGAGGCCCGATTCACAACAGAAAGCGCAGTGACATGCATACCACCACGATTCCAGCTACCCACTGGTGTGGCACTGATACGGTTATCTGCAAACAATGGCAGACTGTTTTGTGTGTTGACCCGAACCGGACTGTAATTTTTATCCCGTATACGCTCAACCTCAGGAATACGCACCATTTCAGCCGCATACTGACTCATTTCCATATACACCTGATGACGTTCACTGACAACAGGTGCTGTATTGGTATTAGCTGAAGAAGTTTGGGGACCTGTCTGTTCGTTATCGTTATCGCGATCAATAAATCTGTTGGGTGCAGGAGCTGGTGGCGGATAGCCTGCATTATGTGAACGATAATAGGCGTTGTCTGCCTGGCGAATTTTTTCACTTTCGCCCGGCGCATTCATGATTCTGGGCGTGATCAGCAATACCGTTTCGGTATCCTCTTCCGATTCAATCGTGGAACGAAATACCCGGCCAATCACCGGAATTTCTCCGAGAAGCGGTACTTTACGTTCATTTTTATTGACACTGGTTCGAATCAGGCCGCCTACCGCAACTGTCAGGCCATCTTTGGCCATGACGGTTCCGGTTAACCTTGCTGTATTAATAGTGTCTACTGATAAATTGGTTACACCGCCCTCACCGTCGGTCACCGGAATCGTACCGCCACCACGATTAACCGTTGAGCTTTCCTGTTCGAGCTGCAGGCTGACCGTGCTGTCAGAGTTTATCCTTGGCGTAATGCGCAGCGTAATACCAATATCTTCACGATTGACCAACGCCTGCACATAAGCTGGCTGTATCACTACCCCGTTATCAATGACGGAGGCAAAAAACTGAAAGCCTTCGGTAACCAGTGTTTCTTCACCGATAAATAATTCAGCCTCACGATGATTTGATGCCACAACCATCGGGTTGGATAACACCCGAACCCGTCGGTTTTCTTCTAGAAACTCAAGATTGGCACGCAGCCGGTTGTTGAGAAACTCGTAGATAAATGTACCAGAGTTCAACAGGGCATTATTACCCAGCAAAATGGGTTGTGAGGATTGATTGCTACCGCTTGGTTGTAACTCGAAATTGAAAATGGAATTAAAATCCTCGCCCAGAATGACACTGAGGATCTGCATTTCCAGCATGACCTGTGGCACCGGAATATCCATTTGTTTTATCAGTTTTTCGATTGCTGATAGCACAGCCCGATCATCCGTACGCACAATAATCATATTGTGTTCATTGTTAACGGTGACATAAATCGGTTGTGACTGGATGGTCACCTGTTTGAGGGTTTCCTGACTGATATTGGTCGACCCGGAAGCTTCCACGGAAGCAGCCAGTTGAGAAATCTGATCCACCGTCAAAATGCTTCCATCCAATTGGGAACCGGCGTTTGTCAGGGTATTGCCAGCACTTCCTCTGCCACCTGATGAAAAACGATTGGTTGAACGTCCTACTCCACCCAGGTTTGATGAACGTACATTGCGAACCGTGTTGTTGCCTCGACTACTACCGCTCCGTCCACCACTCCCAAATACATCTTCACCGGGCGCCTGACCCAGTGACAGAACGACGCGCTGTCCATACAAATCTTCAATGGCCTGAGCAATAATCTGTACATTCGCATTTAATAAGGTAAACACTTCAATATGTTCACTCTCCCGCACCACCAGATCCTGACTGTATTCCTCGCGCGTCATAATCCGATAGGTATTGGTATCCTCGTCATAGCGATACCATAAATTGCTGATGCGGCTGATGGATTTAACAGCATCAAGCACACTGACATTTTTCAGATGGATGGTGAGCCGACGATTAGTGGCATCCGGTGTGGCGATGATGTTGGTATCGGTTAATTCAGACAATGTCCGCACCACATCAGCAAGCTGCGTATCATTGAATTCAACCTCATCAATATAGTCTGCAGCCTGAACCGCATTAAGAGGTAATAAAACCAGGCAGAACAATTGAATAAAAAAGAAAAATTGCTTCATAGTCATTTATTTCAACACCCGGATTTTGCCAATCGTGCCGGTTTCCACCGTCACCCCTAAACGCGTAATACTGGTAATCCGAATCGCCTCTGAAGGGCGTCTTGGATTGATATTGATCTCATCGCCTTCTCTGACCATATAAACCCCGCGGCCGACGACTTCCAGCAACGCCAGCATTTTCTCGCTGTCATCAGAAACAAAACCACGCAGACGCATATCCGGAATATCTGTCGCAACGGCATCATTCGGGTTAAAGGTTCCTGCCCTGGAATAGCTGCTTAACTCTGTTCCACGAATCTGATACATCAACTGACTGGGGGTAAAAGGGTCACGCATCAAAGCGAGGTTGTCTGTTTCCGGATCCCCGTTTTCAATGGCCATAACGGCATTTGCCCAGACAGCCAAGACCATCATCACGTTGTAATAAGCTTTTCTTCGCAGCACGTGTTTACCTCCCACCAGCCAACGCAAACAACGCCTGGAAAAAGGCGTAATAGACAAATCCCACCATGCCGCCGATCACCAGTATCATCGCGGGTTCAATTAAAGCTGTGAGTCGTTTGATTCCGGTTTCCAGCACCTTTTCATAATAGGTGCCAAGTTCCTGCAGAATATGGTCCAGCGTACCGGTGCGTTCACCGACCGCAATCATTTGTGTGACCAGAGCCGGTAACATTGGATGACGAATACTGGATGACAAATCGTGACCAGCAAAAACCCTCTCTGCAGCTTGTTTGAGCTTGTCGGCATAGACACGATTAGGCATCAAATCTGCTGTAATTTTCAGTCCATCGAAAATATTGACACCACTGCTCAGCAAAATTGACATGGCCCAGTTCAACTGGGCCATTGAACCGTTAATCATCAATTTACCCATCACCGGAATGCGTAATAAAAGCTGATCCATCCATAAACGTCCCTGCGGCGTCCGATAAAACAGCCAGATCGCGATCAGTATGGCGATAGCAGCAATGACAAGTTGTATGCCGTTTTCACGAATACCTGCGGAGATATCGATAAGCGCTTGAGTTGATGCCGGTAACGCCTTGCCTTGTCCCTGCAAAAACGTCGCGAATTTGGGAATAATGCTGACCACCATGAATATCGCGACACCAATCGCCACCAGCACAACGATGACCGGATAAATCAATGCCGTAATCATTTGTTTTTTCAGTGCTGAACGTTTCTCCAGATGGCTGGCCAGCCGTTCCATGATCACATCAAGCTCACCGGTGTTTTCACCGGCCACGATCAGATTGATGACCATGTGGCTGAACACATCGCGATGTTTTTTCATTGCGGCAGAGAGTGATTGCCCTCCTTCGATATCTTTCAGCATGACTCTTATCGCCAGATTAAGACGACTGCTGGAAATTTGTCCGGCTGACAATTCAAGCGCCTGAGCCACAGGTAAACCGGCTCTGAGCATGAATGCCATCTGCCGGAAATAGAAAATCAACGAATCCGTTCCGACAGAACGCTGGGTGGCCAGCCAGTCAGCAAAATTCGCCTGCCCCAGGAAACCACCCTGTCCTTTACGTTCACGAATATCCAGTACGCGTAAACCCTGTGCCCGTAACTCCTGTGCTGCCATGCTTTCATTGGCTGCCTGTAATGACCCTTTCTGTTCATTACCAGCACTGCTCAGGGCGTTATAGCTATACAGCGGCATCGTAGATCACCTCATCCCCGGCAACATGTTTCACCACGGCTACTTTCTGTATTTCATCCAGCGTGGTCATACCGCGCAGTACTTTTTCACAACCGTCCTGCCACATGAAACGAAGTTTGTCGCCCGCTGCCTGCTCCAGCGTTTCTTCATCTGCCCCTTTTGCCACCATTCTGGCAAGCTGTTCATCAAACCAGAGGGTTTCAAATAGGCCCAAACGTCCGCGAAAACCAGTTCCCTGACAGACTGCACAGCCAACCGGGTCAAATATCTCTATTGATTTATCCTCATAGCCCAATGCTTTGCTTTCAGATTCAGTCGCAAATCGCTTACGAGCACAATGCCTGCACAAACGCCGCACCAGTCGCTGTGCAATCACAGCAGTCATGGTGGAACCTATCAAAAACGGTTCACAGCCAATATCGATAAGACGGGTAACCGCGCTGACGGCATTGTTGGTATGCAAGGTAGAAAAAACCAGATGCCCGGTCATCGCCGCTTTCACCGCGACATCAGCCGTTTCGGCATCACGGATTTCCCCGACCATTAATACATCCGGGTCATGGCGTAATAAGGAACGCAGTGCATCAGCGAAGCTGATTTTGGGGCCGGTCTGTATCTGCGACACCCCTTCCATCACGTATTCAATCGGGTTTTCTACTGTCATGATATTGATGTCAGGTTGATTGATTTCCTGCAGCGCGGCAAACAGCGTGGTGGATTTGCCACTTCCTGTCGGACCGGTCAGCAGAATCATACCGTAGGGATTACGAATGGCTTCGTTAAAGCGGGCCA
>NZ_DCSO01000071.1:30610-35828 GCF_002325665.1 Methylophaga sp. UBA1464 | reverse complement strand
AGCGGGCCAGATCCTGTTCCAGCATGCCTAAATCCGTCAGTGTCAGACCGCCGGACTCCTGACCAAGCAGACGCATGGTAATCCGTTCACCCAGACGGGTGGGTGCAGTTGCCACCCGGATATTGAAATCCAGATCAAATGGTGCCGCGAGGTGGTAGGTAAAGCCGCCATCCTGAGGTTGCCGCTGTTCGGCGATGTCCAGACCAGCGAGTACCTTTATTCGTGACACCAGACCGGATGCCACACTTTGATCCGCAGCCAGAGGGTAATCAGACAGGCTGCCATCTATCCGTAAGCGAATTCGCAGACCTTCCTCTTCCGTCAGTAAATGAACATCTGATGCCCTGGTCAGATAGGCTTCTGTCAGAATGGTGTCCAGCAACCCCACCAGATCCGTTTCCTGAGACGCTGTTGCATTTTCTTCAACGGCTGCCATGACACTGGTCGCCAGATAATTGTCGACAAGCAGTTGTAACCGTTTCGGTTCCGCCATCACGATGGGTAACTCAGCGCCCATTAAACGTGTTGCCGAGGTAATCCCGGCCATATCATCCGGATCCGCAGTGATCAACAGCAGATTTCCGTCCATCTGTACCGGTACAAAATGCTTACGTTTGATCAGGCTGCCGGGCAGTTTTTTCAGTAATTTCCGTTCAATGGAAGCTTTCGTCAGATCAATAAACGGAATATTCCTTGATTCAGCCACCGCACGGTGCAGTGCTGAAACAGGTATACGGTAATGTGCCAACACCTTGCTTAACACCGGCACCCGCTGACGTCTGGCTTCCACTTTTAATCGCTCGACAGTCTCCCCATCAAGTAACTCAGTGGCCACGCCTGCCTGTAATAACAGTTCGTCAGTTAACGCCATACCGCCTCATTCACCAATGACAAACGTCCTGATGCATCGCTGACCGAACCTGGATGTTTACAACTCATAACGACAGAATCACTTCTACAGATAAGGGTTGAGGCATACCGCGTAAAGGCGAAACAGGAAGCTTGGTAATATTCATCCGCAGTACCGAGACTTGCCATGGCAGACCGTCAAGACCATGTAAAAAACGTCTCAGAGATTCATAACTGCCTTCCAGCTGAAGTTTTTGCAAAGGTCTTGCATACATCGACCCCGGCGACATTCGGGCAATCCAACCAGCTGTTGCAGGCAAAACAACATCCTGAGCGGGTTGTTCGGCTGTTTTTCGATTACTGTTGCGACTGGCCTGAGCAACCTGCGTCACAGGTGACGCCTGGAAGGATTCATTGGTGCGAATACGGATACCGGATTCCATTGCCAGTGATGAAATCATCACGCGTAATTGTTGCGAGTCGCGGCTGGCCAGACGATTTTCAATCACGGCGGCACTTTCCTGCAATGCAGCAACATCGGCTTCCTGTTCATCAAGTTGATCGAGAATATCTTCAATCACCTCATCGGATTCTTCCGGGATTTCCAGCTTACCGATACGGACCTGTGTTGCCAGGACTTGCTTCTGAAGTGATTCAATATTCGCTTTTGCTGGCTGATATCGTATCAATCCATAGCTAACCAGCAATATCACCACCGCAATAGCAATTGCCAGGATTCGCTCACGTTTGTTCAGCTCTCTCAATGTCATTGGTTCTGCTCCGATTGAGAGATTTGTAACGGTCTGGGTTTCACCTTGACCAAGCTCAATGCCACCGCATAGCCATCCAGATTCAGCGGGCCGGAACGCTCAAGAATCTGCACATCTCTGACGATCAGGTTCCAGGTGGATGCTGAATCTTTAAGGGCCTGAATAAATTCCTGTGCAGCGCTCTCTGTGAGTGACCAGGCATCAATATTGAAATTATCCAGTTCAATAAAATCACTTTGAACGGGCTGGTTTGCTGCCATCATTGGCAGACGCTTGCCCATTTCATCAATACTATTGATAACGATATGGTCATTAAGTGCATTTTGCAGAGTGCCTAATACCGCCTGCAGCAGCATGTTACGTTCGGGCAGCTCTTCACCGAAAAAAGCCATCCGGGCTTCCATTCGCTGCTGGCTGGTCTGCTGTTGTTTAAGCAGGTTCTTGCGCGCTTCAATTTGTTCATTGATGGCGGTTATGCGTCTGACCGCTTCATCCAGTGTTCTGGCACGTTCATCCAGCACCGTTTTTTGTTCAACCAATCGCGTTTGCTGAACATGCATGGTCACTTCTGATGCCATAATTACTAACAAAAGTATTGCTGCTACGCCGGCAAACTGTATTTCCTGACGCTGAATAAGAGGTGGTTTTTCCCCACCCACCCGGACAGGAACACAGGCCGTACCGGTATAAATCCCTGTAACATGAGATGCAGCACCGAGCATGCCGGGCGTAACCCCAGTCGAAGCATCAAGCCCACTCAGAAAATGGATCGGTTTGGTTAATACTTCGCCCAAATTTTGATAAAGCTGATTATCGGTTTCACTATGACAACTCAGCCAGGCTTCTTCTATCGAATCGGTATTGGCGGCATGGTAGGCCTCAAGGCACCCGTCATAAGCCTCCAGAGAAGCGGAATGGTGCACCTGAAACTGATTAACCAGACCTTTGGATAACCCCGTTGTGGTGACAATTCCCGGGCCTGATTCGATTAATAATTGCTCATTATTGGTTGCTTTCAATAAGCCATTTGACGCCCCGGTCAACGGGAATACTTGCAACAGGTTTATTCCATGTGTTTTAAACGCATCCACCCAACGGTTTATCACTGATTTATAAACACAGCTGATTAGCCAGTTATAAATACCTGGCGCATCTTTCACCGCGTCTTGAGGTTGCCAGCCGCACTCAATCTCTTCTTCATCGGAACGCAACCAGCTCTGGCATTGTACAAAGCCATTCAAACGTTCCTTATCCACATAGCCATGTTCCAGAGCAAGCTCACCAAATCGCTGAAAATTCGTACGCTGTTGAGCACCAATCCCCATCCCAGCTGGTTTATTCGCCTGTTGAATGCCGCGGATATGATTGACCTGTTCCGCTGTCATCAAACCCTGCTTGATCATCAGATAACCGATGCTCCACTGGTTTTGCTGTTGCATCAGCAAAGGCTCGGCCTCCCAACGAATCAGCGCCTGCATCTGTGCCAGCGGTTTCGGTTTTTTGGGGTTAATCGGTAATTCAATCAGGCTCGACATAGCCGCGGGTGTTAATAATACGGCCTGATTTCCCGACCAGCCATTGGCACGGATGGTATTTATTACTTCGGTTAGTGCAAGTCCCGGATCCAGCAGGTTGGATAACGCATGCTGATGTGTGACCAATCGACTCCCTTCGCGACTGATGACCGCTGCCCTCAGGCTCAGGCCATCACTCTCGCACACCAGAATCTGGCTGGGTTTACCAAATGAAATATTTTTCAATGCAGAAAGCGTATTCAGATTCATGGCGTTGGGATGATCCAGTCAAGTTGCAGGTTCAGGCTGTTTCGCGGCACAACACTAAATGTTCTGATATTTGAGCTATTGGGTTTGCTATTACTAGCACTGTCGCAATCACCATCAAAGATGACGAAATCGTTTGGATCGACAGGGTCGGCTTCGAAACAAATTAATGCGTATGCTCTATTTCCCAATGGAATTTCTTTTGAATCATCTAACTCAAAAGTTTTGGTTTTTATCCCGGTAGCCGGTACGCTACTTTGTGCAAGTGTGACAGGTAAACCGCTACCATTATTTGCGTCATCGAAGTCAGATAAGTCAGAGTGGTAGATTCTTAATAACAATTTTTCAGTAAGCGCTGTAACCGGCAGTGAATTCGTACTCTGGTTTTTGATATTTACGTTAATTGCATTTGGTAACGTCACCAGCCAATCATTTTTAACAATAAGTGAGGGAATTACTGAGCTTATTGGCTGAGGAAAATTGTCTAACTCAGAAACAATATCAAAACCTTCACTCTGAAGTTGTACACTTGAAGCTGCAACGGTGAAATGCCAACCAAAATTTTCTGTGTCGTCATCATTGTTATATCCATCCCGAAATCGAAACTCACCTTTTCGATCGGCAATTGTCTGTATGTATGGACCACGCCAGCCGTAACCAAATCCTGTATCAGGATCAATTGCCCACGGATCTTGTGACGTACCATCGCATTTTTCTGAAACAATTAACTCTCTGATACATTCAGGTAATCGCCCCATATCAGCAGCAAAACCGCTCACTTCAGGTGCACCATTAATCGTGCGTGTGGCATCACCAATAATTGCCTTACGAATCAACTCCATCCGCCGTTTGGTTTCATCGTATTTGGCCTGATCCTCGACACCTTCAGTGAATAGCAATCCGGCTGAGGCCAGTAAGCCAATCAGGAACAGTACAAGCACCATTTCCAGTAGAGTGAAACCGTATTGAAAATGACTGTTAGTCAAATTCTGTAATTTTGCAGACAGGAAATTTTTATTGGGCAGTTGCATTAATCAGCCTTTGTTAACGCAACAAACAGAGAACGATATCATCACCTTCAGCTACGCAAGGATCTGATGCAGCTTGACTATCATTCTCGTTATTAGGACCCATACTTATTATTCGGGCAATATCACCAAATTCTGAATAGGAGGCAGGACTGGCTGTATATTCCTGATCATTGATTGAACGGCATTCATAAAACTGGGCTGAGGGTTCTGGTGGAATACACATAGATGGTGGCCGGGCAAAATCCAGTTCGGGATTAATGAGTAAAAAACGATTTCCCCATGCATCCGTTAAACCCTCACGTGAAATGTAGCTCCCATTCCAGCCGCGCTTCGTATCCGGGTTCCAGAGTTTATGTTGGATCGGCTCTTCAAATTCAAACGGGTATTCCGTCAACATGGCCAAACCATTTACTTCACACCACTCGGCTTGCTCTGACAAAGTAGCCGATGGGGCCGGCATATCAGGCATATTCATATTATCTATGTCTAAAGAATAGGCCCGAACATCCCCATCAACATTTGGCTCATGGTAAACACCGCAGGGAAAAGCACCGGTATCACGCCGAAATTGCAGCAAAGCATTACGAAGCTCCGACATTTCCATTTTTGTGACATCGATACGGGCTTGTTCATCTGTGCCATCATAGGCAACCAAAGCCCCAGTTGCCAAAATAGCCAGTAACGCTATTACGGCCAGCAACTCAAGCAGCGTAAAACCCGCCATATTGGATTTTGGCTGCGAGAAACAGATTGAATGCTGCCGATTATGTGCAGTATTGCCGGGCAG
>NZ_DCSO01000071.1:30240-30467 GCF_002325665.1 Methylophaga sp. UBA1464 | reverse complement strand
TGTTTGCTCGGTTTCAGTTGTCGGTAAAACAATAAACACCTCATTTACTTGTTCCCGATGTATGGCAGACCATCAATTCAAATTGGATTTTTGATTTCCTGTTTATCAAAAACCTGTGGTTGTTATGGCTGATACTCCTGTATCAGGGTTTTGTTGGATTTTGCCTTAAACCAACCTACGACGTTTTATGCACAAACTTTTTGTTTGTTGGGCTTCGTGCCTCAGCC
>NZ_DCSO01000071.1:23217-30117 GCF_002325665.1 Methylophaga sp. UBA1464 | reverse complement strand
TCGTGCCTCAGCCCAACCTACCTAGATCATTCTGTTAAAGATGGTTGGCTTTAACGCAATGAACTGTTTTTCCGGTTTAAATAAACAAGGGGCAGGCAGCGCCTGCCCCAAGGTTTATCTGAACTTTTTCATTTAAAGAATTAGTTCACTGTTGCTTCAGCAACGTTTTGGTCAATTGGTTTACCTTCAGTATCGATAAAGCCAAGCAGACGTGGACGTTGTAAAAACTCCGCTTGAGTCAAATCATCAACACCAGGGTCACCGATTGAACCTTTGTTACCTCTGGCTAAATGGAATAACCCAACAAACCGTGCATAACTATCGGCAGGGTTGACGTTTGCGCTGCTATAGGCAGGTGACTGAATTACACCAGCAGAAGAGTTAACAGTGCTATGTGCCGCATCACCACCAAAACCAAGTGCCAATACCAGATTGCAACGCTCAGTACTTAACGCATCATTAATTGAGTTAATCACTAATGGATCTGCTGAAGCAGCACCACCTGCAAAAGTCCCGTTCATAAGTTCACCGCCCACTTTACAAAGCAGTGGTGTACCAGCATCATCATCGAATGCTTCAGAAGCCAGAATTGAAATGTAAGTTACGTCGGCACCGAAATCACTATATTCAGTTTCAACAGCACCACCGTCAGTTGCATCAAATGGATTAGCCCCCTCGTTGTGATTACGGTTTGGTGCTAATCCAACTCTTATTCCATTACCAGTTGTTCCAGCCTGGATATGCTGAATTTCTTCCATGCCAAAGTTGTCATCGAAATAATCTTCAAGAAAGTCTGGAACATCAGAAGCGGCTACAGAAAATGCAGCTTGAAAGGCTGTAGCCAAATCAATACTGGTTAGAACTTCTTGGAGAGGTTCAGGAAGGAATTCTGCATCTGTACCACCTGCGGGTGTATTTGCATCATCGGGATCAGCCAAGTTATCCCATTGGTCCGGATATGCGTAAGTGACTGCACGATAAGCACGGACGCCCTGATCAAGTGTGGCAGCAGTTGAAGCAGCACGAGCGGCCTGAGCGTTTTCACCTACACCGTCATAGGCAACCAAAGCACCCGTTGCCAGAATAGCCAACAGGGTGATAACAACTAATAATTCCAGCAGCGTAAAACCTTTTTGTTTTGCTTGCAGTTTTTGGGCTTTTGCACGCATTGCCGGGTCTTGTACACTTGAGAAATCAGCGTGACGGAAACGGCTGACCATAGCTTTCATTTGTTTAATGTTCATTTTTTATATCTCTCTGTTGAATGCCGCAGCTGCCCCATACAGCCTGTTGGTCATCTGGATTTAATTTTTTTGTACGTGATGTGTCCCACACACATTCAACATTCACCGACGTATTGAGTCTTTTTGCTTTGTTATGAGCAGGCTTTTTACGCATTTTGTTCAGAACTGGGAGATTCATAAGAACGACGTTTAATTTGATACTGCACGATGTTTGGAGGTATGTACTTCCGCTAAATCGGGCATATCGACCACAAAACGGTACTGCTTACCACAATGCAAAATCACCTCTTTCTGACGGCGTTTGAGGATTTTCACCTCAATCCGAATATCACCAAAACCGTCATGCGCCAATACATCATCGACCAGCTCCATCAATTTGTACTTAAGTGGTTTGACGGTGGTGTCTGTTGTACTTGTCATATCTCACGGCTCTGATTTGTTTCGGTGAGTGGATAGTAGTGAAACGGGAATTTATTCCCTATAGGAGATTTTCCTTATTTTGCAAAGGAATTAACAACTTACTTAAAAAATGCAGGTAACATACTGTTTTAAATAGTTAACTACGTCACAAAAAAAAGCATTCTTTTTTTTATTGAAAAGTTCCAAATAAACATAGGAAAGGGAAATTTTTCCTGAACAGCGTAATTTCCCACTAAAATTCGGGAAGAAATAAAACAGTCGTATGCCGTAAAAAAGAAACTGCCGAACGAGCCTGCTCATCCGGCAGTCAGTGAATGCATTTATAACTCAGGGTTCTAATGGGTAAGCCGTATCCTGATAGTTTTGCAACTGCTGTATCAGTGGAAAGAGTTGCTTATGCCCCCCCACAAGTAACCCACGGGTGGCGACTTTCCAGTACTTGTCCATGTATTTGGGATAATGTCGCATCGCCAGATCAAGCTGATGAGAAGCCGCTTCCGGCTGATCGGATAAAGCAAGCAATGTCACCTGGTTATAGACTTCCTCCTCGCCGGGAAGATATTTCATTAGCTGGGTATTCATCGCTAATTTGTCAGGTAAAACTTCCTGCGTATCGGGAAGCGCCCGAATAATGACTAAATCCAGATAAGGTGCAAACAACGATTTATCACGGGTTTCAGCCATTTCATAGAGCAAGGGAACGGCCTGATCATTATTGAACAAGCCCATTCTGCCTTTGGTATACCAGTTTTCCACTTTGCTGTATTGCATGAAAGTATTGCTCAGCATAAATAAACTGAAAAGCAGCAATGCCGCCGAAACGACGATCCCCAGATTCAACTTCAATGTGATGTTTCGTTCAGAACTGATCCCCGTTACGATGGCGGCAAGCCCCAGAAAGTAGGCATACCACAATGGATATTCCAGCAAACTGTGTACAGCAAACACGGCCAGGATCGCATACAGCCACCAGCGTTCAGCTGATATCACCACACCCCGTTGTTGCCAGAACCAGAAAATAATGCCCGATAGCAGAATCAAACCACCGAAAATGCCTGTTTCGGCTAACAGATGCAACAACATATTATGAGCATGATCGGCATAGCCGTTTAATCCCGGGTAACTTTCAGTCATTTCAAAGTTGTGCCAACCGAACTGTCCCCAACCAATCCCCCACAGCGGATGATGGATGAACATTTCCCAGGCCTGCTGGATTAACAATAAACGTATGGATTCCCCTTTCACATTTTCAGCCACCCTCTCCGCAGGCATCGCAGGCATATCGGCACTGAACAATGGCAATACTAACTGCACCAGAATAAACACCGGGATCAGCCAAAGTAACCGACTTGAGATAAAATGGATTTGCCATTGAGTGGACTTCCTGGCGATTAACCAGCCACCAACAGACAGTAAAACGACGTATAACCAGCTCATTCGCTGCCCGGTTAAGGCCAATACCATCAGAAATACAGTTGCAGTAATGGCCAAAGCCCAGAAATTAATCCGCTGACTCAGATAAAGATATAACAAAGAGCCCAATGCCAGCGCCATATATGTGGCCAGATGGTTGACCTGCCCCAGATTGGCAGCAAAACCACCCGACTTATAACGCAGTATAAGTGGCGAATCATCCCACCCAAGGTATTGCAGCGTGACAATAACGGCTGAAATAAGCCCGCCGACAACCAACCCCCAAGCCAGAGTGGGGATTAGCTTCTCCAACGTTAATAGATGTTTTAGCTGAGCGCCCAGAGTAATCAACAGACTTGCCCATAGCAGATACAGGCAAACCAGAAAGCTTTGTTGCCAGTAGTTGAACAAACCAACTTTGTATTGAATCGCCACAATCACCAGTAACCCCAGCGGCATAAGGGCGAACCAGGGAATCTGCAGTTCCTCCCAGGATTGTTTCCGCAACAGAAAAATCATGGCCAGGACGCCAAGCGCTATCGCTGACCATTGATTATAAAACGTGGTCAGGGGTATTCGATGATGCGGAATCAAGAATGGCAGAATACAGAGCAAAGCCAGTAAACCACAGGTAATCAAATTAATTTTGCTAATTTTATTAGGGGGGGCACCCGCCGCTTCACTCACTTTACATTCTCCTGATAGTGTCATTCATCAACCAGCAAAATCTTTGCTGGCAAAAAGTGCGCACATAATAGGAGAATTACTTCCCGCAAAGCATTAGGAAAATATCCCTATTTATTTTGGGAGGTTTATTTATATCGAAATGATGGTTTGTAAAAAAGCGATTTTAAGTTAGCAATAAATGATTTTTTCGGACGACTGAAATAATGGCCATGAGAATGATAAAAGGAATTCCTCCTATATGCGGCATAGCGTTAGATGACTATGATTAGCTCCAACAGCTTGCTAATGAGATTCTCTAGGGGCGACGCCCTGAACTAGTTGCTAACTGTAGCCTTAAAGTTTGTTACCTCTTCAGATTTGTCATGTGATCTGATTAACCGTGGATAGACCTGTCCACGGTTTTTTTTTGCCTGATTTCGAGAGGGTTCAGGTTTTCAGTAGCGTGAACAGTTAGAACATACCCAGTTGTAATTGAGCGGACTCACTCATTTGATCCCGAGTCCAGGGTGGATCCCAAACCAGCTCAACATGCACTTTATTAACACCGTCTATGCTGCTGATTTTGTTTTCCACATCACCCGGAAAGGTCTGTGCCACCGGGCATCCTGGCGCAGTTAAGGTCATTTGGATAACCACATTTCCGGAATCACTGACATCAATCTCATAGATCAATCCGAGTTCATAGATATTGACCGGAATTTCAGGATCGAAGATGGTTTTAAGCATCTCAATGACGTCTTCCTTCAAATCTTCTGCCGTAAAAGGTTGTACCTGATTATCATTCATAAAATTACTCGGTGCTAATCGAAATATCGTGGTCGCTGTCTATCGCTGCATGTACGGTATGCCAGGACAAAGTCGCGCATTTTACCCGTGCCGGAAACTCTTTGACACCACTTAGCACTTCCAGTTTGCCCAGCAGGTTGCGATCTGTCTCTTCTCCGGTCATGGATTTATGTACCTGATCATAAATAGCCTGGGCTTCATCAATCGTTTTACCTTTCAGGGCTTCTGTCATCAAAGAAGCAGAGGCCATTGAAATGGCACAGCCACTCCCTTTAAAGCTGACATCTTCAATCACTTCGCCATCGAGCTTGACGTAAACTACCAGCTTATCGCCACATAATGGATTATTGCCATGCGCCAGATGGTTGGCATGATCAATTTCACGAAAATTACGTGGGCGTTTGTTGTGATCCATGATCACTTGCTGGTAAAGCTCTCTTAAATCACTCATCAGGCAAAAAGCTCCTGTGTTTTTTGTATCGCGTTAATCAATGCATCGACCTCTTCTTCTGAGTTATAAAACGCAAATGAAGCACGGGCTGTCGCCGGAATATCATAAAACTCCATAACCGGTTGAGCACAGTGGTGCCCCGTTCGAATAGCCACACCTTGCTGATCAAATATGGTGCCGACATCATGCGGATGCACGCCTTCAATCATGAAAGAAATCACGGCGGCTTTCTCAGCGGCCGTGCCAATGATTCTGACACCGGGCAATGCCTCAATTTTACGGGTAGCAATATCCAGTAAGTGGTGTTCCTGAGCAGCAATATTATCGATGCCAATCTGCCACATATAATCAATTGCCGCACCGAGGCCGATAACGCCGGAGATATTCGGTGTACCCGCCTCAAACTTGGCGGGCAGTTCGTTGTAGATAGTTTTTTCAAAACTGACCGAGAGAATCATATCACCACCACCTTGATATGGCGGCATCGCGTTCAGCAAATCTTTACGACCATACAATGCGCCAATACCAGTAGGGGCAAACATCTTATGGCCAGAGAACACATAAAAATCACAGTCCAGATCCTGCACATCCACGGTCATATGCGGCACCGCCTGCGCACCATCAATTAAAACCGGAATGTTTTTGGCGCGGGCTCTGGCAATCATGCTTTTGACCGGATTGATAGTTCCCAGCGCATTAGACACCTGACCAACCGCCAGAATCCTGGTGCGTTCGGTGAGCATCGCATCAAAGTCTGTCAAATCCAGCTCACCTGACTGCGTCATTGGGATGACCTTCAGTTTGGCACCGGTTTGTTCACATAATATCTGCCACGGCACTATGTTGGCGTGATGTTCCAGATGACTGATCAGAATTTCATCATCCGGCTGCAACATGGGCCTGACAAAGCTTTGAGCAACCAGATTGATTGCCTCTGTTGCTCCACGGGTAAAGATGATTTCTTTATCCGAGTTGGCATTAACAAATTGGCGTACTTTAGCGCGGGCCGCTTCATATAGATCGGTTGCCCGTTGGCTAAGTTTATGCACACCACGGTGAATATTGGCATTGTCATGCAGGTAATAATGACTGACAGCCTCAATCACCTGTCGCGGTTTCTGGCTGGTCGCGGCATTATCCAGATATACCAGAGGGAAACCATTGATCTCCTGGTGGAGAACCGGAAAATCCGCACGAATCGTATTAATGTTCAAATTGCTCATGCGCCTCCCCTGGGTAATCGTTTTTCAATTACTCCGGTTATGGATTGTTTGAGTTCCTCGTTGGATATACGTTCAATCACATCAACAGCGAAAGCAAAAGTCAGTAAACTGCGCGCGCTAACTTCATCCAGACCACGAGCTCTGAGGAAAAACAATTGATCTTCGTTGATTTGGCCTACGGCACTGCCATGTCCACATTTGACGTCATCGGCGTAGATTTCCATTTCCGGCTTGGTATCAATTTCACAACCACGGGATAACAGTAAATTACGGTTACTTTGATTGGCATCGGTTTTCTGTGCGTCTTTATGCACAATCACTTTGCCATTAAATACTGCATGGCTCTGCTCATCCAGCACGCCTTTGTAGACTTCTTCACTGGTCGTATTCGGCACCGCATGATCAATACGTGTGTGATTATCAATATGTTGTTCGCCCGTCACCAGATACAGACCATTCATTGTCACGTGGGATTGCTCACCCAGTAATTGACTGTGAACATCATTTCTGGCCAGTTTTCCGCCAAGCGAAATATTGGTGTTATGCCATTGACTGTCAGCGGCCTGCGAGGCAGCCATGGTGGCAACATGATAATGGTCCAGGGATTCACGCTGTAATTTGTAATGAAACAATTCCGCTTTGTCAGCCAGACTTATTTCAGTAATCACATCGGTTA
>NZ_DCSO01000071.1:19551-23108 GCF_002325665.1 Methylophaga sp. UBA1464 | reverse complement strand
TCGATAAATGTTGCCTGACTATCTTTTCCAAGCACAATCACATTACGTAAATGCATGGCATAGTGTGCCGTATGTCCACTGTTTACCACGATTAATTCAATGGGTTTATCTACCTTGGTATTAGCTGCGACCTCAATGAAAATACCTTCATTCATCAACATGGTATTCATGGCATTAAAGCCTGGCTTTTCCAAATTGACTTGCTGATTGAGAAATTCGCTGGCGCGATCGATTGATTGTGAGAATGGCGTCACCGTAAGACCTTCGGGCAGCCCGTCAAGATATGAGGCTGTTAAATCCACTCGACCATCAACAATCACCAGGCGATAGGCATCTTCCACCAGTTTCAGCTCATGAATATCCGCATACCCTGGTTGGGAGACCTGATGAACAAACTGTTCCTGACCTAACGACCAAAGGCTGGTGTATTTCCAATCTTCTTCTTTTCTGCCCGGCAAGCCATTTCGCTCAAACTGTTCCTTGGCTTGTTGACGCAATGTTTTCCAGTGTGCATTATCAGCCACCATGACATCACGGCTATTGGCCACCGCAGCAAAATCGGTATGGATGTCTGTTAATACTTTCATGCAGGCTGCCCTTCTGGTTCCGGTGCATCATGCACCCAGCTATAGCCGGATTTTTCCAGTTCTTTAGCCAGCTCTTTATCACCAGACTTCACAATGCGACCTTCAGATAAAACATGGACAAAATCAGGCACGATGTAATCCAACAAACGCTGGTAATGGGTAATCATCACAAATGAACGTTCAGGGCTACGCAGCGCATTCACCCCTTCAGAAACGGTTTTCAGGGCATCAATATCCAGTCCGGAATCGGTCTCATCCATAATGGCTAATTGGGGTTCCAGCAAGGCCATTTGCAAAATTTCATTACGTTTTTTCTCACCGCCGGAGAAGCCTTCATTCACACTGCGGTGCAAAAACTGTTCATCCATCTTAACCAGTTGCATTTTGCTGCGTACCAGCGTCAGGAAATCAATGGCATCCAACTCATCCAGACCTTGATGTTTGCGAACAGCATTTAATGCCGCTTTAAGCAGATAGATATTGCTGACACCAGGAATTTCTACAGGATATTGGAACGCCAGAAACACACCGCGACGGGCACGTTCTTCAGGTTCCAGTTCCAGCAGGTTTTCACCTTTGTATATGACTTCACCCTGGGTGATTTCGTAGCCTTCACGGCCCGTTAACACATTGGATAACGTGCTTTTACCGGCACCATTTGGCCCCATGATGGCATGTACTTCACCCTCATTGACCGTCAAATTAATACCACGCAGAATTTCTTTGCCCTCAATTTTTGCGTGTAAATTTTTGATTTCCAACATTTTCATAATTATTCTCTATTCATTTTTATAGGTTGAGCAGCCTGACCCGCCCAACATGTAGTTATATTAGGGAACGACGTTTAACCAACTGAACCTTCCAACGATAAACCGAGCAGATTCTGAGCTTCCACCGCAAATTCCATTGGTAATTCGCGAATAACCTGCTTACAGAAACCATTGACGATCATCGATACCGAGTCTTCCACATCAAGACCACGTTGTTTACAGTAAAACAATTGATCTTCGCTGATTTTCGAGGTTGAGGCTTCATGTTCAACCTGAGCGGTCGGGTTTTTCACTTCAATGTACGGGAAGGTATGTGCGGCACATTTATCGCCCATCAATAACGAATCACACTCGGTGTAGTTACGGGCATTTTCCGCATTGGGTCCAATACGCACCAGACCACGATAGGCATTCGACGAACGCCCGGCGGAGATACCTTTTGAGATGATGGTTGAACTGGTGTTTTTACCCAGATGGATCATCTTGGTACCGGTATCAGCCTGCTGCATATTATTGGTCACAGCCACCGAATAAAATTCACCGATAGAATTATCGCCTTGCAATACCACACTCGGATATTTCCAGGTGATAGCTGACCCGGTTTCTACCTGAGTCCAGGATACTTTTGAACTCTCACCACGGCAGGCAGCACGTTTGGTGACAAAGTTATAGATACCACCTTTGCCATTTTCATCACCGGGATACCAGTTTTGCACGGTGGAGTATTTGATTTCAGCGCGATCCATAGCGACCAATTCCACTACCGCCGCATGCAGCTGATTTTCATCACGCATCGGTGCGGTACAGCCTTCCAGATAACTTACATAGGAATCGTCATCGGCGATAATCAACGTACGCTCGAACTGCCCGGTATTCGCCGCATTAATACGGAAATAGGTCGACAACTCCATCGGGCAACGCACACCTTTTGGAATGTAAACAAACGAACCATCGGTAAACACCGCTGAATTCAAGGCCGCATAATAATTATCTTTCTGTGGAACCACGCTGCCCAGATATTTTTTAATGAGTTCCGGGTGTTCCTGAATGGCTTCGGATATCGGCATAAACAAAATGCCCTGCTCGGCCAGTTTATCTTTAAACGTATTGGATACGGATACGCTATCAAAAACCGCATCTACTGCGACACCGGCTAAACGGGCACGCTCATCCAGCGGTACACCGAGTTTTTCGTAGGTACGCAATAATTCCGGATCAACTTCATCCAGACTTTTTGGTCCATCGGTTTTTTTCTTCGGTGCAGAATAGTAACTGACCGCCTGATAATCGATTTCCGGATAATGCACATGTGCCCATTCCGGGGTCTCCATGGTCAACCAGTGACGGTAGGCTTTCAAACGCCATTCCAGCATAAACTCCGGCTCACCTTTAATGAGGGATATCTGGCGGACCACGTCTTCACTCAATCCGGGTGGCAGACTATCTGACTCAATATCAGTAAAAAAGCCGGCTTTGTATTCTTTCTGCGTAATTGCTTCAAGTTGTTGTGTTTGATCATTCATGTTGATCACCATCCTGTAAAGAAACTGCTTTTGCCCTGTAGCTGGGCGGGTAAAATCGAACTGGACGAGCCGCTGAAAGTGTCGGTGTCAGCATATCGGCTAATTTCACTTCATCCAGAGCATGGAAAACGGCGTTATTGATTTGGTTCCAGTTTGTCTGCACGGCACAATGGGTTTCCTGATCACACTGCGATGCACTGCTGACACATTCAGTCAGTGCAATCGGTCCTTCTATTGCGGTAATGATCTGCGCAACAGAAATATCGGCTGGATCACCACTTAAAATATAGCCACCTTGCGCTCCCCGCTCGGAAGTTAACAGACCTCCAGCTGACAACACTTTTAATATTTTTCTGACCGTAGGCAACGGCATATGCACCGCATCTGATAACATATGCGCGCTGTGCTGCTTGCTACGGTGCTCGGCAATGTAGCTCATCAGCACAATGCCGTAGTCTGTCAGTTTACCCATGCGTAACATGTCACGCCCTCCTAATTGATACCATTATAGTATCATTTAACTGAATAACCAAGTGTATTACTCGGCTATTCAATCTGAAACCGGCAGAAAAATATGAGACAATCGCGTAGCGAACTTCGCGGCTGATAATATCTCTAAGCCATGACAACCTATTTTTATAACAATATGAGAGTCTTAAGACATGAAACTGAAATAT
>NZ_DCSO01000071.1:19011-19480 GCF_002325665.1 Methylophaga sp. UBA1464 | reverse complement strand
CGCTTTCCTTCCCGTTTTATTTGGAGCTAATGTAATGGCAGAAAACGCCACCCTCGATACAGAACAACAAAAACTCAGCTATATCTTCGGCATACAAGTCGGTCAGCAAATGATGATGGAAAACGTAGAGCTTGAAATGGATGCGTTTAGTGCCGGTGTAGCCGACATGATGGCGGGTCGCCAACCACAAATGGATCAGGCTACTGCGCAGGAAATTATCGGCAAATACCAGCAGAAAAAGTCGCAGGAACTGGCTGCGCTAATGAACAAAAAACAGGCTGAATCCAAAGCTTACATGGAAGAAAATGCGAAAAAAGATGGCGTTGTTACCACAGATAGTGGTCTGCAATATGAAATCATCGAAGCAGGCGATGGCGCAACACCAACTGCATCTGATCGCGTTATTGCTCATTACGAAGGTACCTTATTAGACGGTACAGTTTTTGATAGCTCTATCCAACGGGGTGAT
>NZ_DCSO01000071.1:13551-18960 GCF_002325665.1 Methylophaga sp. UBA1464 | reverse complement strand
CTTTTCCCTGTTAACGGTGTTATTCAAGGTTGGCAGGAAGCTCTGCAAATGATGAAGGAAGGTGCTAAATGGCGTGTGGTCATTCCGGGTAATCTGGCTTATGGCCCACAAGGCGCCGGTGAAATGATTGGCCCTAACGAAACATTGATTTTTGATATTGAGCTGATTGCAATCACTCAGTAACCATTATTAGAAGTCATTTTGAAGCCGCCCACGGGCGGCTTTTTTATGTCTGCAATAATTGCTTCAGCTGCGCCCAATCAAAATAAGGACCCGGATCCGTTTTACGACCAGGAGCGATATGTTCATGGCCGGTTATGCGCTCACTGGACAATAATGGATATGCAGCAAAAATAGCCTTGCTGACTGCCGCCAGCTGCGAATATTGAATTTCAGTAAAAGTTGTCTCATCATCACCTTCCAGTTCAATACCTATTGTAAAATCATTACATTTTTCACGCCCATCCCAGCACGACACACCTGCATGCCAGGCGCGTTTATGAAATGGCACAAACTGCTGCATCAAACCATCACGTCTTATCAGTAAATGCGATGACACCCGTAAATGAGCGATCTCTGCAAAATAAGGATGCGCATTGGGATCCAGTTGGTTCAGAAACAAGTCGGCAATCCAGCTCCCACCGAACAGGCCTGGAGGCAAACTGATATTGTGAATAATGATGCCGCTGATATCGGTTTCATCTGGCCGATCATCATAATTTGGCGAAGGTAAAATTTCTGCCGCATCAAGCCATCCACTCTGTCTGTCAATAATCACTTTTTGCTCCAACTTGGGTTTGTGAATAGATTATCAGAGCTTTAACAGTTACCCTATCGGCTGTTTAAACTGAAGCTCGCAAAACTATGACCATCCACAATTTCATTCCGGCAAACTTTATCAGCTCGCAGGTCAAACTCTCTTTATTAGAAGATCTTGGCCAACAGGATCTCACCGCGGATCTTATTCCGGTCGGGGCAATAGCCAAAGCCAGATTAATCAGTCGACAGACTGCTGTTTTATGTGGCCAGGATTGGTTTAATGAAGTCTTCAATCAGCTGGATCCAGACATCCAAATCCACTGGTTTTTTAAGGATGCTGATTTGCTGCGTGAAAATGCAGTGATATGTGAGCTTTCCGGAAATGCCCGGGCATTATTGAGCGGAGAACGCACCGCGATGAATTTTTTGCAGACGTTTTCCGGCACGGCCACTCAGACCAAACGCTATGCTGACCTGGTCCAGGATTTACCGGTCAAACTGCTGGATACCCGAAAAACCCTGCCAGGCCTGAGACTGGGACAGAAATATGCTGTTCGTTGCGGTGGCGGAGTCAACCATCGTTTCGGTTTGTATGACGCCATATTGATCAAAGAGAATCACATCCTTGCCACAGGATCTATTGCAGCAGCCGTTGCCCAGGCCAAAGCCTTGCATCCCAATGTCTCGGTTGAAGTTGAAGTCGAATCCATGAATGAACTTGAGCAGGCACTTAATACCGCTGCTGATATTGTATTACTGGATAATTTTTCGTTAACGATGTTACGAGAAGCCGTCAGCTTTACCAATGGCAAAGTCGCTCTTGAAGCCTCTGGTGGAGTCAGTACGGATACGATTCGTGGCATTGCAGAAACAGGTGTTGATAGAATTTCGGTCGGTCAATTAACCAAAGACTTGCAGGCTGTAGATTTATCGATGCGGTTTATTGATTAAATTAAAAAAGAAAGGCCGCCTATAGCGACCTTTCTTCTTATCTAAACGATTGAATTAAAGTGTAACTTTAAAGCCAATCCAGCCAGCTCTTGGCGCACCGGCACCAACAAAACGCGGATCATCCAAGTCCAGACCTGGCGCTTCATCCGGTTCGCCATATAAACCAAAGTTTTCATATTCACTGTCAAACAGATTATCGACTTTGGCAAAGAACTGAACATGTTTGTTCAGCTTGTAACGACCGTGCAGATTAACCAGCCCATAGCCACTGATTTTTTTGTCTTCGTTGGCTTCATCACCACGGTAGTACTGACTTGAGTGATAAGACGCCGTTGCACCTAAAGATAATTTCGGTGTAAACGCATAATCGACACCAATTTTAATATTGTGTTCGGGAATTCCCGGCAGCCGATCACCTTTTTTCACTTCAAAGGTTTCTACCTCGTCATCAACTTCACGAGCATAGAGGAAAGAATCTTCAAACGTTGCACGAACATAAGAATAGTTGGCAAACCATAGCAGCTTGTCTTGCTGACCATTCACGCCTAATTCAAGACCGGCACGTGCTGTTTTATCGATATTATCGAAGTTACCCAAGGTCAAACGTGGGTCGCTCACATCATCTTCAACATCCGGGAAGAAAAATAAATCATCCTTCAGCTGAGTATAAAACACTCCGGTATTCCAATTGATTGAACCATTCTGTCCCCTGAAACCAGCCTCGATAGTTCTTGCAACAACATCATCCAACGGTGGATCAGCCAAAAATGCATTGGGATAAGAACAAGGACTGCTTTCTTCAGAACAGGTCAACTCAGATGGTGTTGGCGCACGATTTGATTCGCTGTAGTTACCATATACCGTCAGGTTGTCCCGCAAAGCATAAGTTAAACCGACCGTCGGATTAAAGCGTTTGAATACATGCTTGTTACCCGTTTCGTTCAGGTCCTGTTCACCGCCTTCGCTGGTGCCGGAAATATCAATCTGGATCCAGTTGTAACGGCCACCAACAGTCAAATCCAAACGTTCAGTCAACGAATGTGTATTGGTAAAGAACAGACTAAAGGTATCCGTTTCAATATCACCATCAACCACTGCCTCATCGATAATAAAACCGGTGCCGTCGGTGCCACGGCTATCGGTAAACTGTGCGATTTCAGATTGTGAAGCATGTTTTACATCTGATCTGTCGTAGGAAGCGCCCACAATCAGCTGGTTTTCACGTCCAAACAAATCATCTAGAAAAGTGGATTGTAAACCAAAGCCATAGCTGTCCTGCTTAGTCTTACTGGTATTGTTTAATGCAATAAATTCTTCACTGCCATCAAAACCCAAAGGTGCAAACGGCGTAACCACTTCACCATCATCGTCTACAATATTGGCACCATCAATTTCCAGTTCTGAACCATCACCATTGAAGGTAGAACGATCACTGCGTCGATAATAAGTGTTGGCCGATAGCATCATGGTGTCATTTACCCAATGTGAACCATTGAGGGTAAACATTCGTAATTCATTTTTGGTATTGTCGGGATGAGTAAAGACCGCTTCACGATCTTCTCTCACCAGTTCAATCGGTGAAGCCCCATTGCCATTCAAATCACTGTCTACGGCTGTAATACCAAAATCCAGACTGCTGGTTTCGTTACGATAGCTTAAGTTGGAAAAGAACTGTTCAACTCTGGAAGGTGAAAAATCCCGCCAACCATCTTCTTTGGTAATGGAACCGGTCACAAAATAAGCCAGGTTACCATCACTGCCACCACTTTCTATAGTCCCGGAATCACGGCCGAAAGAACCGGTATAAGCTTCCAGACTATGTCCAGGATGGGTAAAACCATTTTTGGTTTGAATCGATAAGGCACCACCCAATGTATTCAAACCGAATAATGGATTTGAACCAGACATCATATTCATACTGGCAATAGCTGATTTTGGTAATAATTCAAAATTAACCGCATCACCAAAAGGTTCATTAATACGGACACCATCCTGATAAACAGAAATACCCTGCGCATTACCCACTAATGGAGAGGCTGTAAAGCCACGGAATTTCAAATCAGGTTGGAACGGGTTGTTTTGTGCATGGTTGATACTCATGCTACCCATTGTCTGATTCATAAAATCAGAAATATCCAACGCCTGATTTCGTTCGATATCTTCAGCTGTAGCCGTTTGAACATTGCTTGGAATCTTATCAGCCTCCAGTCCCACACCATGTAATGGTGTGAGACTGATGACTTCGATGTTTTCCAGTTGCAGATCCGGTTCAGCAGCTAGACTGAAACCGGGACTTAACGCCGTTGCTAATAACGCAGGCAGGACGCTGCGTCGAAATGGAATCGCCATTTTTAATCTCCCAGATTAATATTTTGTAGTACTTTTTTAATAGCTTTCTATGAAGCCTATGGCGATGCTAGCATGGCGTTTCACACATAGAATTAGGAAAAATTCCCAAAACAATACGGGAAGATTAATCTGTTGATTTTATTGGGAAAACCAGGAAAGTTGATTATGCAGTTGGACGACTTCACCAATGATTAGTAGCGTAGGTGCGACAGGTTGTTGTTTTTTTGCCAACTCAGGAAGTTCAGCGATCGTACTCACCCATACCTTTTGATTCTCGGTAGTACCCTGTTGAACTAACGCCGCTGGCATATCGGCGCGCATACCATGTTTCTGCAGCTGTTGACTAAGAATATCAAGCCCGGCCAGGCCCATATAAACCACTACCGTCTGCCGAGGTTGTACTAAGGCCTGCCAATTCAGATCAAGCTCGCCTTCTTTTAATTGACCGGTAACAAACACACAGCTTTGCGAATAATCACGATGTGTTAATGGGATACCTGAGTAACAGGCAACACCTGAAGCGGCTGTGATTCCCGGCACTACCTGGAAAGGAATCTTTTTCTCGGCTAAAGTGGCAATTTCCTCGCCGCCGCGGCCAAAAATAAACGGATCGCCACCTTTCAATCGTAATACGCGTTTTCCAGCCAGGGCATGCTCAAGCAGTAACAAATTGATTTCATCCTGACGTTTACTATGCCAGGCACGCTGCTTACCGACATAAATCATTTCGGCTTCTTTACGCACCAAAGCCAACACTTCCTTGCTGACCAGTCGATCGTAAAACACCACATCGGCCTGCTGCATTAAACGTAAGGCTTTAAAGGTTAATAAATCAGGATCACCGGGCCCGGCTCCGACCAGATAGACTTCACCCTGCTGCAAGGCATGATCTGCGGTCTCTTCAATTAATGTTTCCAGAGTTTTGATGGCTAACTGATCACGACCGGCCAATACGTGATCGGCGACCGGCCCCTGTAAAACGGCCTCCCAGAAACGACGACGCTGCTTTAACTGAGTAAACTTCGCTTTGACCCTTTCGCGATACTCGCCAACCAGCAGGCCCAGCTTGCTGTAAGCAGGTGGGATAAGTGTTTCCAGCCTGGCGCGAAGTTGTCTGGCCAGAATAGGTGATTGGCCACCACTGGAGATGGCGACTACGATGGGTGAACGATCCAAAACTGACGGCAGAATAAAATCACACATCTCAGGTTGATCGGCCACATTGGCCAGAATTTTTTTTGCCTTGGCCGCCTGATACACTTCAAGATTCACACTCTCGTCATCTGTTGCGGCAATAACCAGTGTCTGATCATCAAGGTAATTTGGCGAAAATTTGTCATTAATCCAGTT
>NZ_DCSO01000071.1:10153-13524 GCF_002325665.1 Methylophaga sp. UBA1464 | reverse complement strand
CAGTTTATCTTGCCCCGATAGTCTGCATCTTCCAATAACTGACGCGACATCTCGGCAATTTCAGGGGCAATAATGGTGACCATTGACTGAGCTTTTAATAATAAGCCGGCTTTGCGGGCGGCAATTTCGCCACCACCAACTACCAGACACTGACGATTTTTTAAATCAATAAATATAGGTAAATAGTCCATCTTACTTCTGTTGTGTTAAAGGTAATTCAACGGCTTGCAAGATATAACCGTCGGATAAATTTTGAATAAGTGCCACCAGTTTCAGTTTATCCTGCTGCCAGTCTGGAATAAGTTTCAGCTGATGTTCGATAAATGTTTCACCGGAAGGATCCAGATCAAACGGACCAAGCCATTCCCTAACCAGATTTTGATGGTTGAATGTTCGCCCGGCATTATCTCCGCCCTGCACATCACTGAGCACATCATCTTCAGTGATCGCGATATATACTTTACTGTGTTGACGATTTTCTTCACCAGTCACCTGACTACGACTATCAATCATGAGTGCATCATCTATCAGATAGGCTCTCAGGCGAATCTGCGCCTGAGCATCAAACTCATTGAGAAAGCTAACCGCCTCATTGAAATTCTCTCGCCAGTTTGGCAAAGACTCACCGCTTAAAACAAACTCTGGCGTATAAATGGTCTGATATCGATTCAGTAAAGCCAGTTGTTTCTGTCGTTCGGAAAATTCCGGCTTGGCAAAAACATCTACCCAACCTTTTTTGTCATTCAGGTAATCAATATGAAAGCCTAAAACAATATAATTAAGCTCAGTTTGCTGCTGATATAACCAGCGTTCCGCGGGAGGACAAAGACCACAACCTTCCGAGGTAAATAATTCCAATACTGCGGTATGTTTAGCGCTACTCGAAGCCTGCCAGCGATCTACTGCCTGAGCACTTAATGGCAGAAAGACCAGAGCCAGCCAAAAAAGCCTATGCATGGAGAGATTCATATCAGCCTCCTTCAGTTCACTGAATCCTATTCACTAAGACTCGGTAATACTGTGGAAATTTTCTGCGACATATCCTGAATTTCAGCCAGTTCACGCAGAACAGCCGTAGCATAACTGCCCGGTCCCAACTCAAACTCTAACAGCAAACTGGTTTCATTGATAAATTGCCATTTCAATTGTTGCGGAAATAGTCGCAGTGCCCGACGTTCCTGATTTAATCCCAGCTTTTCCAATTGTCGCTGCCAATCCTGCCAATCTGTCAAAACGGTTTGTTCGAGCATAAGAGTCTCTGCCTTGCTGATGGCTTCGCCTTTTCCCCACAATGGACCGGTCGGATGAATGTCCATGTCTTTGATCCGCTGTTGAAGCACAGCATCTTTGATTTCTGCGACAAAATAACTGGCCCGTGTGCCGGCCAGCAACATCACATCGCCTGCAAGCATTTCATCCCAGTTGCCTTGTCGGATTCGTTCAGCCAGCACCAGATTAAACAACCAGGAACGTGCCGCTGAAATAATAATACTGCGTTGATTACGTTTTTTCGGCTCTGTTCCCTCGATGAACCATTGCTCAGCTTTTTTCAGATTGTTGCCAAAATGGCCAAAGCGTTGTTCAGCAAAATAATTTGGTACGCCCTGCTCAGCGATTGTTTGCAGATTTTGTTCCCAGACAGTCTGTTCGCCCGTAATGTTGGTTAACCGCAGTCGAAAACGATTTCCGGCAAGTGCACCTCGCTTGAGTTTTTTGCTATGGCGAACCGCTTTAAGAATTTTGATTTGCTCATTTTCAAATGCTAACCAGTCAGGTTCCGGCAATCCCTGTAAATTGACACTGAACCATTGAGAGGTCACGGCATGACGGTCTTTGAGTCCGGCGTAACCAACAGCAACCGGCGAGACACCTGCGAAACGGGCAATTTCCTGTGCCAGCCAATCGGTATTGGTATCGGTTTTCTGGACATACAACCAGACATGCGATCCTTCACCTTCGGGTGAAAACGGCAAATGCTCTTCTACTTCAAAATAAATGGCTTTTTCGCGCAATTTGCCCGTGCAACCAGCTGCACTGGCTGATTGCCGCGGCAAGGATAAATAATCAAAATGTTTCAAACTGATTCAGCCTTTTTAATCAGCGCAACAGCATGGGCAGCAATACCTTCTTTGCGACCAGCAAACCCGAGTTTTTCGGTAGTAGTGGCTTTTATATTAATTGCTGAGGATTCAATATGCAGATCCGCGGCCAGCAGCTCACGCATCTGTGGAATATAAGGCGCCAGCTTCGGTGCCTGTGCTACCACTGTGGCGTCCACATTGCCAACCTGCCAGCCGGCATTGGTCAAATCATCATATACTCGCCGTAACAACACCCGACTATCGATCCCGGCATATGTCATATCATTATCTGGAAAATGATGACCGATATCCCACCATCCGGCAGCCCCCAGCAAAGCATCACATAACGCGTGAATAAGTACATCACCATCAGAATGTGCTTCCAGACCATGAGAGTGCGGAATAGTTACGCCACCGATAATCAGTACACAGTTTTCGGCAAAACGATGTACATCATAGCCATGACCAATTCTCATGGGGCTTCTCCATTTTCTTGTTGCTGTAAAAACAATGCGGCTAATGCCAGATCCTGCGGCAAGGTAATTTTGATGTTGTCAGCATGACCGGCAATCATTTTCGGGTTATACCCCATAAATTCCATGGCGCTGGCTTCATCTGTAATCCTGATACTGGCCTGTTTAGATTGACTTAAGGCTTCAGACAAAACATTTAAACGAAACATCTGTGGGGTGGCAGCTCGCCATAATCCGCTTCGATCAACTGTCGCCTGGATAGTGTTATTTTCATCGACACGTTTGACAGTTTCCGTTAACGCTACGCCCAGGATACCACCCACCGGGTCATTGCCTAGCTGTTGTAACATCTCATCAATATCGCTATGCCGTATGCAGGGACGCGCCGCATCATGCACTAATACCCAGGGATCATTTTCAGTCAGTGTCTGTAAAAACTGTAAGGCATTGCTGACCGAGTCAGCCCGCTCCACGCCCCCTATGGTCGTATGGATCTGCCAGTGTGGTGGTAAATTCAAAGAAGGCCAATATGGGTCGTTAGCGGATAAAGCGATAACAATCCCTTCAATTCGTGGATGGTTAGCCAGCCGACTCAACGTATGAAATATAACGGGTTGATCATTGAGCAATAAATACTGCTTAGGTCGATCAGACTGCATTCTGCTGCCAATACCCGCTGCCGGGACGACTGCCCAGACTTTATTGCTCATCATCTGGAATATCGATTATATGAAAAAAAGTCTCTTCGGGTTTGACCATCCCCAGTTCACTACGAGCACGCTCTTCGAGTGCATCCAGGCCACTTTTCAAATCAGCA
>NZ_DCSO01000071.1:5208-10078 GCF_002325665.1 Methylophaga sp. UBA1464 | reverse complement strand
CCGCCAGAACCTGATTACGTTCTTCCAGTTTAGAATTATCAATCCGTTGTTTTTCTACTGTGTGATGCAAACGTAACAGGGCTGGCAAACCGTCATGACTTAACCACAATCGATATTGCAGCATTACAAATATGAAGGTCAGTACAATGAGTACTGTTTTCATGCAACGAATATCATCTAGATGGAAATGCCTGCAAACCAGGGTAAATCGCGGTTGCCCCCAGCTCAGCTTCTATACGCAAAAGTTGATTATATTTAGCCACACGATCAGAACGCGACATCGAACCCGTTTTAATCTGACCACATTGCGTGGCAACCGCCAAATCCGCAATGAAGGTATCTTCAGTTTCACCACTTCGATGTGAAGCAATTGACTTGTAGCCAGCTTCAGCTGCCAAATTCATTGCATTAAGCGTTTCACTCAACGTACCAATCTGGTTCAGCTTAATCAAAATGGCATTGGCAACATTGGCCTCAATACCTTGCTGCAGAATGGCGCTGTTGGTGACAAACAAGTCATCCCCTACCAACTGAATACGGTCACCCACACGTTCAGTTAGTAATTTCCAACCTTGCCAATCGTTTTCATCCATTCCGTCTTCAATGCTGATGATGGGATACTTATTGCACCAGTTTTCCAGCAAATCAGTTAATTCAGCTGCGGTGAGACTACGCTGTTCGGATTCGAGGCGATATAAACCGTCTTTATAAAACTCTGAACTGGCAACATCAAGTGCAATCATGACATCACGACCCGGTTCATAACCGGCCTTTTTAATAGCTTCCATAATCAGTTCCATAGCGGCTTCATTGGAAGCCAGATCCGGTGCGAATCCACCTTCATCACCTACCGCAGTATTCAGGCCTTGCGACAATAAAACTGCTTTTAACTGATGAAAGATTTCAGCACCGGCACGTACCGCTTCCTTAAAGCTTTTGCTACCGACCGGAACTATCATGAATTCCTGGAAATCCACACTGTTATCAGCATGAGAACCACCGTTGATAATATTCATCATCGGCACAGGCAAAGTCACCGCTTTATCGCCACCCAGGTAGCGGTATAAAGGCAGTCCTTTTTCTTCGGAGGCAGCAACAGCGTTCGCCATAGACACAGCTAAAAGAGCATTGGCTCCAAGACGTTTTTTGTTCTCTGTACCATCACAGGCGATCAACTTATCGTCCAGTGCCTTTTGATCAAAACAATCCAAACCAACAACGGCAGCACGCAATTCACTATTGATTGCCTCAACAGCCTTAGTCACACCTTTGCCCAGGTAGCGCAGTGCATCACCATCACGTAACTCAATCGCTTCACGAGCCCCTGTGGAAGCACCAGAAGGCACAGCGGCTCTTCCCATTGCACCACTTTCAAGTATGACATCCGCTTCCACTGTCGGATTGCCACGAGAGTCAATGATCTCACGACCACGAACATCGATAATTTTACTCATTGTTGTCTCCACCTAAAATAAGCTGAAAATGCCAGACACTATTCAACCTCGAATAGTGTTACCTGTTACAGGTAGGCGTCTTCGATAAAATCCTGCTGTTTCACTGTTTTGTCGATAGCAATCAATGTTTCCAGTAAGGCCTGCATTTTGGCTAATGGCCAGGAGTTCGGGCCATCACTTAATGCTTTTTCCGGATCAGGATGGGTTTCCATAAACACGCCGGCAATACCGGCCGCAACCGCAGAGCGTGCCAGTACTGGAACGAATTGTCTTTGACCACCACTTTTGCCACCTTGTCCACCGGGTTGCTGCACAGAATGTGTGGCATCAAATACGACAGGACACCCCATATGACGCATTGTTGGTAAACCACGCATATCTGAAATTAACGTGTTGTAGCCGAATGACGTGCCACGTTCACATAACATGATCTGCTGATTACCGGTGGATTTGGCTTTATCCGCAACATGCTGCATATCCCATGGTGCCAGGAACTGGCCTTTTTTAATATTGACCGGCAACCCCTGGCTTGCCACATTGATTATAAAGTTTGTCTGGCGACACAAAAAAGCCGGCGTTTGTAAGACATCGACCACACTGGCGACTTCAGCCAGCGGTGTGTCTTCATGAACGTCTGTCAAAATAGGCAGACCGAATTCTTTTTTGACCTTTTCCAGAATCGCCATACCCGCTTCAAGGCCGGGACCACGATAGGTTGTAGTGGACGTGCGATTGGCTTTATCAAAAGAGGATTTGTAGATAAACGGGATCCCCAGTTTGTCGGTCATTTCTTTTAACTGCCCAGCCACATCCATGGTCATTTGTTCGCTTTCAATAACACAGGTTCCGGCAATCAAAAATAACGGCTGTTTGCCACCCACTTCATGACCACATAATTGCATTACTGCTGTCCTCGTTTTTTATGATTCGCCACTGCAGCGTTAATAAAACCTTCAAACAGGCGATGGCCATGTCTTGGCGTGGAAGTAAATTCAGGATGAAACTGGCAGGCAACAAACCAGGGATGACCGGGAATTTCGATCATTTCTGCCAATGAGTTATCTTTCGACATGCCAGAAAACACCAGACCGGCATCTTCCAGTTTCTGTTTATAATTGTTATTAAATTCATAGCGATGACGATGTCGTTCAATAATTTCATCGGCACCATAGATCTGTTGTGCCAGTGACCCCGGTTTCAACACACAAGGATACCCGCCCAAACGCATGGTGCCTCCCAGATCCGAATCGTGATCACGCTGTTCAACGCTGCCATCTTCTTTTTGCCATTCAGTAATTAAACCAATGACCGGATCAGGCGTATTGGCATCAAATTCGGTGCTGAAAGCCTTGTTTAAACCGGCTTTGTGACGAGCATATTCAATCACCGCAACCTGCATGCCCAGACAAATACCCAGATAGGGAATATTATTCTCACGGGCAAACTGTGCTGTTGAAATCATGCCTTCAACACCGCGTTTACCAAAACCACCCGGCACCAGAATCGCATCCATATTGGCAATGCTGTCTGTGCCATTTTTTTCGATCATTTCTGAGTCGACATAATGCACATTAACCTTGGTACGGGTATGGATGCCCGCATGTATCAAAGATTCTGAAAGCGACTTATAAGCTTCAGTCAGCTCCATATATTTGCCGACCATAGCGATGTTGACTTCACCCTGAGGATTAGACAGATTTTCATAAACCTGTTGCCACTGACTCAAATCGGCCGGTTTGGCATCCAACCCCAGTTGTTTCACCACAATGTCATCAAGCCCCTGCTTGTGTAACTCCATTGGAATCTTGTAAATACTGTCAACATCAATACAGGTGATAACTGATTTTTCCGGTACGTTGGTGAACAATGAAATTTTACGCCGTTCAGACTCCGGTAATGGACGATCCATGCGGCATAACAAAACATCCGGCTGGATACCAATCGTACGTAATTCTTTAACGGAATGCTGGGTCGGTTTGGTTTTGATTTCACCTGCTGAAGCAATATACGGCACCAGGGTAAGATGTATAAACAGCGCTCTGTCGCGACCTAATTCGGTGGCCATTTGACGAATGGTTTCCAGAAACGGCAGTGACTCAATATCGCCTACTGTACCGCCGATTTCAATCAATGCCACATCCGCATCGCCAGCACCTTCAAAAATGCAGCGTTTAATTTCATCAGTGATGTGCGGAATGACCTGAACCGTATTTCCCAGATACTCACCACGACGTTCTTTACGAATCACATTTTCGTAAATCTGCCCGGTAGTATGGTTATTTCGGCTGGTCATATTGGCATCAATAAACCGCTCATAGTGACCCAAATCCAAATCGGTTTCAGCACCATCATCCGTTACAAATACCTCACCATGCTGCAGTGGGCTCATTGTTCCCGGATCGACATTGATGTACGGATCGAGTTTTACCATCGTGACCTTCAGACCACGGGCTTCAAGAATCGCTGCCAGTGAAGCCGCCGCGATTCCCTTACCGAGAGACGACACAACACCACCAGTGACAAATATAAATTTAGTCATATTATGGAGAGTTTTTGCAATAGCGGCGCAGCCAGAATAGCCACACTCAAAAATATCGACATAAAGTATCAGAATTGCCTGATGGCCTCAATCAAAATCTCCCTGAGAAATACGTTCAATCGTTGGCACCCAGCCAGTTTGGTCCGATTGTGGCTTTACTGTTTTGGCGCAGACATAGCCAACAATTGCGACCAACTCTTGATCTGCAAATAACAATGGGATTGTGTCACGCTGCCAAACCGGGATTTGCCACTCCTGGAACAATTTTTTCAATGATTGGTGATGTGTCTTTCCTGGCAACTGAATTTTTTCGCCCCCCTGACGAAACCGTATCGATAAGCCAGCCTTAAACAGCTCGTCAGATATCCCCTGACCTTTGTGAGCTTCCCAGACTAAACGGCGTTCCGTATCTAATATTTGTGGCTGTTGATCGTAAATCAAATCAGGTGATGTCACGCTTACCGATTCCGGTTCAGAACTTAAATACAGCTTGTTTTGATAGCGTCTGGCAATATAATGATGCCATCTCACTTGCGGTTGACTATCCGCCGCCGCCAGACAAACTTCATCCAGAATACGTTGCAGATTTTTACGTGATGGCAATGCCATGTTTAACGTTGTCATAAAAAAACGCAGTACATTGCGCTGCCGTGCGGCATTCAGCAGCAGTAATTCACTAATCTTTAAGCTGCCTTGCGTGGGATTTGCATCGATGGCAAGCAGATCCTCTTCAGCCAACGCATCCAGCAGCGTTTGGCTTTCTTGCAGATTTTGTGCTGAGCGCGCCAGATTCTGATTTATCGCGGGCCAGCGCTGCTGTAACAAGGGCCAGATCTGATGCCGTAAAAAGTTACGCTGGATATCCGTATTCTGATTG
>NZ_DCSO01000071.1:2017-5135 GCF_002325665.1 Methylophaga sp. UBA1464 | reverse complement strand
TCTGATTGCTTGGATCGTCGATCCACTGGAGCTGATGTAACTTGGCATAGTCCAGTAAATCCTCTCGGGAAATTACCAGAAAAGGCCTGACGATCTGCATTTTCTGCCATCGTGAGATCACTCTCATCGCTCCTAATCCACGAGTTCCTGCACCGCGGAGCAGCTGCAGCATCAGGGTTTCGGCCTGATCCTGTAAATGCTGGCCGGTTAACAACAGATCATCTTTGCCAATCAGATTATTTATCGCCTGATATCGTGCGCTACGCGCAGCCGACTCCATTCCTGATTGATTGATATCTTTTACTGTTACTTTCAACAAATGAAATGGCAGTTGTAATGACTCAGTGATTTTCTGGCAATGTTCAGCCCAATTGGCCGATTGTGCCTGAAGTTGATGGTCGACATGTACGACCTGAATTTTTTGTGGAAATTGATCTCGATGTGTTGCCAGAAAGTGCAGCAACACGTGAGAGTCCATGCCGCCACTGTAGGCAATCCATAAAGTGGACGATCCGCAATATTCGCGGATCGTCTTTACAACTAAATCAGTGTCAAAAGACACTTTGGGGGTCGGAGACAATGATGTTCAACAGGCACTAGCCTTCAAAGGCACCATAATCCAGCAAACGTTGTTGACGACGTTTCACCAGTTCATCAACCGGCATCGCCTGGAGTTGTTTAATTTTGGTATTGATTGCTGTTTTCATGTTTGCCATCAGTGCTTCAGGATCACGATGTGCGCCGCCTAAGGGTTCTTTAACGATTTCATCAATCAAACCCAGAGATTTCAACCGATCCGAGGTCACCCCGAGCGTCGCGGCTGCATCCGAGGCCTTTTCAGCGCTCTTCCAAAGGATTGAAGCGCACCCTTCGGGGGAGATAACTGAATAAATACTGTATTGCAGCATCATTAAATGATCGGCGACGCCAATTGCCAACGCACCGCCGGAGCCGCCTTCACCAATAACAGTACTGATAATCGGCGTTTTTAATTTAGCCATTTCAAATAAATTACGTGCGATGGCTTCACTTTGACCACGCTCTTCCGCACCGATGCCGGGATAGGCGCCCGGGGTATCGATAAAGGTTAAAACCGGCATGCCAAAACGTTCTGCCATTTTCATCACACGCAAGGCTTTCCGATATCCTTCAGGGCGCGGCATACCAAAGTTACGCGCGACTTTTTCTTTGGTATCACGGCCTTTCTGATGACCAATAACAATAACCGGTTGATCGTTAAAACGACCCATTCCGGTAATTAATGCCTGATCATCCGCGTAAGCACGATCGCCATGCAGTTCTTCAAAATCAGTGATCAGATGTTTGATGTAGTCGAATGTATAAGGACGCTGTGGATGACGAGCCATTTGGGTTACTTGCCATGGTGTCAATCCGGAAAAAATGGAACGCGTCAGCGATTCACTTTTTTCCTTAAGCTTCTGAATCTCTTCGGTGATATTGAGATCGCTGTCATTGCTCATGTAGCGAAGTTCATCAATTTTAGCTTCCAGCTCGGCAATAGGCTGCTCGTAGTCAAGGAAATTCAACTGCATTAAAAATTACCTTCGAATCAAAATAGGTCGATTATACACGCACTAGGGCTTGTTGATCTTTCATATCCACCACTGCTGGTTACTATGAAAGATCAACAAGCCCTGTATTTACGCTCAGCTGAGGATTAATTCATCTTCCGCATCGTTATCATCGTCGGTTGCACCCATACGGATTTCCAGACTGAGATCATTGCGTGAATCAGCATTGCGCAGTGCATCTTCCTGAGAAATTTTGCCTTCACGATACAGTGTTAATAACGCCTGGTCGAAGGTAATTGTGCCGGGCTCACTGCTCTCTTTCATGGCGTCTTTAATCGCGCCTATCTGGCCTTTGTTAATCAATTCTGCGATATACGGTGAGCTGAGCATCACTTCAACTGCTGGGACCAGATTGCCATCTTTAATGGAAGGCAATAAGCGCTGCGAAATAATGGCACGCAGATTCAATGATAAATCCATCAGGATTTGCCGATGCATCATTTCCGGGAAAAAGTTAATGATCCGATCCAGCGCCTGATTCGCATTATTGGCATGCAATGTCGCCAAACACAGGTGACCGGTTTCAGAGTAATTAATCGCATGTTTCATGGTGTCCATATCACGGATCTCACCAATCAAAATCACATCCGGCGCTTCACGCAATGCATTTTTTAATGCATTTTCATAAGATAAGGTATCAATACCGACTTCACGTTGCTGCACAATTGATCGCTGATGGGAATGCACAAATTCCAAAGGATCTTCAATGGTCAGAATATGCGATCCTGAATTGCGGTTACGATGACCAATCATCGCTGCCAACGTAGTGGATTTACCACTGCCCGTGGCCCCAACGACCAGGATGAGTCCACGCTTTTCCATCACCACATTCCCGAGAACGGTCGGCAAACTCATTTCTTCAAAATTGGGGATATGCGTACGGATGTAACGAATAACCATTGAAACTTCGCCACGCTGCCGGAAAATATTAACCCGGAATCGACCGACCCCATGGACTGGAACAGCAAAATTCATTTCCAGATTTTTTTCAAATTCAGCGATTTGTTGCTCATCCATCAGCGAGTAGGCCAAATCTTTGACTTCGCCTGTCTGCATTTTCTTACTGCCTACCGGACGTATCACTCCCTGAATTTTGACTTGTGGTTCAGTGGCAGTACAAAAAAACAAATCCGAGGCTTCTTTATCCGCCATCAGTTTCAGGTAAGGCATCATTTCCACGTCAGCAATCCTTAAAAAACGTCTAATTTTCAGTAATCCTACACGATTGCATCAAGCCAACAAAGCAGACTTACCCCGTTAATAGCGCACTGTCACAGTTTCACTGACGGGCAGGTCTGCAAGCTCTTTTAACAGGGTATCGGATGGTGTAATTTGCCAGTCATGCCCCAATCGGATCATCACTTCCGCATTCTGATTGTGATATTTGAGTTCAACCGGTACGACGCCACCACAAAACGGTGTCATCACGGTTTGCATCTGACTGATCCATTGCGTGTCTTCGCCGTTATGTTTCACAGTGAGTTGCAGGACCTTACCGAATAATTCACGGGCTTTCTGCAAGTCAT
>NZ_DCSO01000071.1:0-1998 GCF_002325665.1 Methylophaga sp. UBA1464 | reverse complement strand
ACAGACTCGGCGGTACCGGCGAGCCCACCACTAAAATTATCCTGGCCGATCTTGCCCTGAATCACCACCAATTTAT
This sequence comes from Methylophaga sp. UBA1464, assembly GCF_002325665.1. Taxonomy (NCBI): domain Bacteria; kingdom Pseudomonadati; phylum Pseudomonadota; class Gammaproteobacteria; order Thiotrichales; family Piscirickettsiaceae; genus Methylophaga; species Methylophaga sp. UBA1464. Next base: position 1,922 of record NZ_DCSO01000071.1, on the reverse strand, counting down.
CCGGTTGTATAACGCTCTGATACTGCTCATACACATCGCCAAATACCCGTACTTCCAGACGGGCGGTCTGATCATCCAAAGTAATGAACGCCATGCGACTGCCATTTTTGGATTTCATGGTACGAATTGCCACAATCAAACCGGCAGTCAGTAAAGGAATTTCATTACGCTGATAACCTTTGGATTCCGGTGCATCCAGTTCACTGATCTTTTTTGGAATAAATTGAGCCAGTTCATCGGCATAGCGATCAATCGGATGTCCGCTTAGATATAATCCCAACGTTTCTTTTTCAGCGCGTAATAACTGTTCTTCCTGCCACTCTGTCACGATTTCCAGCAAATCTGTCTGCGGTTGATCGGCATGAGACGGCTCGGCCAGACCAAATAAATCATTCTGGCCACTGGCCGCATCACGGCGGTGCTGCTCTGCAATCTGCATTGCCCGACTGAGACTGGCTTCCAGACTGGCGCGATGGCCACCTAATGAGTCGAATGCACCGGCTTTGACTAAAGATTCCATCACCCGACGGTTGATTTTTTTCAGTTCGACCCGGCGGCAGAAATCAAATAATGAGGTAAAAGCTTCCCCTTGTTCACGCTCTGACACAATCCCCGCCAGGGCTGATTCACCCACGCCTTTAATAGCGCCCATGCCATAACGGATAGTGGTTTCATTCTCCACCGTAAATTGAATTTTGCTGAAATTAACGTCCGGTGGTAGCACCGTAAGATTCATATCACGACATTCATCAATCAGGCCAACAACTTTATCGGTGTTATCCATATCCGCTGATAAAACTGCCGCCATAAATGCTGCCGGATAATGCGCTTTCAGCCAAGCTGTCTGATAGGCGACGAGCGCATAAGCAGCCGAATGCGATTTGTTAAACCCGTATTCGGCAAACTTTTCCATCAAATCGAAAATAGGTCCGGCAGTATTTTCCTCAATGCCACGATTTTTGGCACCTTCGAGGAAAATTTGCCGTTGCTTAGCCATTTCTTCAGGCTTTTTCTTACCCATAGCACGGCGCAGCATGTCAGCTTCACCCAAACTGTAGCCAGCCAATACCTGAGCGATTTGCATGACCTGTTCCTGATAAACGATAACCCCATAGGTGGGTTTTAAAACAGGTTCAAGATCCGGATGCGGGTAATCGACTTTGGCACGACCATGTTTACGATTAACAAAGTCATCAACCATGCCCGATTGCAACGGGCCGGGTCGGAACAGGGCTACCAAAGCGATAATGTCTTCGAAATTATCCGGTTGCAGCCGTTTGATAAGCTCTTTCATACCACGCGATTCCAACTGGAATACCGCCGTGGTTTCACAACGTTTCAACAAATCGTAACTGGGCTTGTCATCCAGTGGCAAAAGCGCGATATCAATTTTGTCGGCATCCTCAGCTGGCAACATTGCTTTAACGTTTTTAACCGCCCAATCAATAACCGTCAGGGTTTTCAGACCCAGAAAGTCGAATTTAACCAGACCGACACTTTCAACGTCGTCTTTATCATATTGCGATACAAGCCCGGCTCCGTTTTGTTCGCAATATAATGGCGTGTAATCGGTCAGTTTTTTTGGTGCGATCACCACACCACCGGCATGTTTACCGACATTACGCGTCAAACCTTCTAACTGCAGGGCCAAATCAATTAATGTGCGGACTTCTTCTTCTTTTTCATAGCGCTCTTTAAGCTGCGGTTCTTGCTCCAGCGCCTTACTCAGCGTCATTTTCAGTTCAAATGGCACCAGCTTGGCCAGTTGATCAACCATACCATAAGGATGACCTAACACACGACCTACATCGCGCAATACCGCTTTGGCGGCCATGGTACCGAAGGTAATGATCTGCGAGACATGATCCCGGCCATAATGACGAGACACATAATCGATAACCCGATCCCGACCATCCATACAA
>NZ_DCSO01000011.1:22538-38405 GCF_002325665.1 Methylophaga sp. UBA1464 | reverse complement strand
AACTCCTCGCCGGGCCTGGAAGGTATTGAAACAGCGACCGGTAAAGATATTGCCAGTTTGATTATTGATTTTATTGAAAAAAACTCGGTTTCCGGAACCACTAAAACCAAAGGCCGTGGTTGATGGCTGATGCATTGATCATTGCCGGGCAACAGATCATGCCCGGACAAAACAAAGTGGTCGATGTACCGCTGCCAGATTTGTATATGCATACCTCTTTGAGTATGCCGGTTCAGGTAATGTGTGGTCGTCGTGAGGGCCCTGTTCTATTTGTATCCGGTGCGGTGCATGGTGATGAAATTGTTGGTGTGGAAATTATTCGTCGGCTGGTGCGAAGCAAACGTCTTAAAGGGCTTAAAGGCACGTTGATCACTATTCCGGTGGTGAATGTTTACGGCTTTATTAATCAAACACGTTACTTACCTGATCGCCGGGATTTAAACCGTTGCTTTCCTGGGTCTGAGGAAGGTTCATTAGCGGCACGTTTAGCCAACCTGTTTATGAGCGAAGTGGTGAATAAATGTACCCATGGTGTGGACTTGCATACTGCAGCCATCCATCGGGACAATCTGCCACAGATCCGTGCGGCTTTGGATAACCCTGTGGTGGAGGAAATGGCAAGGGCATTTAATGCACCGGTTATTTTGAATTCGGGATTGATTGAAGGTTCATTACGCCATGCCTGTCAGCAGGTCAATGTGCCGGTTATCGTGTATGAAGCGGGTGAAGCTTTGCGCTTTAATGAACTGGCGATTCGTGCCGGAGTCAGAGGTGTGTTGGCGGTGATGCGCAAATTGGGTATGTTGACCGAATCCCGTACAAAACAGGCAAAACCTGTCGATCCGTTTGTCGCGCGATCCAGTAGTTGGGTGAGGGCGCCGCAAAGTGGTATTTTCAGGATGCTGGTGCCCATGGGGGCGCAAGTGACAAAAGGCGATATTCTGGGCATGGTTGCTGCGCCCTATGGCGATGAGAAATCCGAAACCAAAGTGGTCGCTATCTGCAGCGGTGTGATCATTGGCAGAACCAATATTCCGCTGGTGAATGAGGGCGAAGCCTTGTTTCATATTGCGCGATTTAACCGTCCTGATGAAGTTGCGGATAGTGTTGAAGCTTTCAATACAAACCTGCATCCATCAACGGATACCAGCGCTCCTGAAGAGCAGCCGATTATCTGAGTCTGCGATTCGCATCCTTAAGTAGTGATGCTGTCATAATATTTTTGCAATTTATCCATAAAATAGTGACAATCCCGCGATTTAACTGAAGCCAAAGGGGGTCATACTGATGACACAAACCCATGCCAATCTTGATACAAACTCACCTGACGTCGCCTCTGATGAATGGAGTGCGCAACATAGCAGTAAGCTTTATGGTGTACGTGATTGGGGTGCGGATTATTTTGATATTTCCGCCGATGGCAATGCGGTTGTCAGTTTGCAATTTGGTGAAAAGACTATCCATGTTCCGTTGATTGATATTGTTAACGGAATGAAAGAGCGCGGTCTGGATATGCCCGCTGTATTACGCATCGAGAACCTGTTGGATCTGCGCATTACTCAGTTAAACGAAGCCTTTGCCCGGGCCATCAAAACCGCAGGTTATAAAAATCACTATCGTGGCGTATTTCCGATCAAGGTGAATCAGCAATGTCACGTTATTGAGGAAATTGCCGATTACGGTCGTCGATATCATCATGGTCTGGAAGCGGGCAGTAAGGCTGAGTTAATCATTGCTATTTCTCAGCTACGTGACCACGACAGTCTGATTATCTGCAATGGCTATAAAGACGAAGAATTTATTGAATTAGGACTGTATGCCCGCCAGATGGGCATTCCCTGCTTTTTTGTATTGGAAACCGCCACCGAACTATCCACCATTTTAGAACGCAGCAAAGCATTGGGTATCGATCCATTAATTGGCTTACGCATACGTTTGGCCTCTACTGTGGAAGGTCATTGGAATGGCGATAGTGGAGATCGTTCGATATTCGGTTTATCTACCAGTGCGCTACTCGAAGTGATTGATCAGCTTAAACAGGCTGATATGCTGCATTGCCTGCAATTACTGCACAGCCATTTAGGTTCGCAAATTCCCAATATCCGTAATATTCGTAGTGGTGTGATGGAAGCCTGTCGTTTTTATACCGGTTTAATCGAAGAAGGCGCACCGATGGGATATATGGACCTTGGCGGTGGTTTGGCGGTCGACTACGAAGGTGCACGTTCGAATAGCACGCACAGCATGAACTATGGTCTGGACGAATATTGCTACAACATTATTGAAACGTTACAGGAATGCCTGGATCCCCTTGATATAGAGCATCCTGTGGTTATCACCGAGTCAGGCCGGGCTTTGATCGCGTATTCTTCCATGCTGTTATTTAATGTATTGGAAGTACGTGATCATAAACCCGGAACGATTCCGGAAGTCGCTCCCGCTGATAGCCCGGACATGCTGGTGAATCTCTATGCCGTGCTGGGCAATGTAAAACTGCAGAACCTGCAGGAGTGCTACAACGATGCCATTTATTATCGTGATGAATTACGTGAGTTATTCCATCACGGTCAGGCCACTTTACGTGAACGTGCTTTAGCTGAGAATGTTTCATTAGCCATTCTGGAAAAAATCTCGGAACTACTGCCTCAGGCACGCCGGGTTTCTGCGGAGTTGGAAAGCCTGCCGGAATTATTGTCCGATATTTATTACGGTAATTTCAGTCTGTTTCAATCATTACCGGATATCTGGGCAATCGATCAGATTTTCCCCATCATGCCAATTCATCGTTTGAATGAAAGACCGACTCGTGCCGCGGTCATTGCCGATATGACATGCGACTGTGATGGTAAAATTGATTCGTTTTCCTACGAAGAGGGTATTCGTAAAACGCTGCCATTACATCCACTCAAGGAAGGTGAGGAATATTATCTGAGCGTATTTCTGGTAGGCGCCTATCAGGAAACCCTCGGTGATTTACATAACCTGTTTGGTGATACCAACGTGGTCAGCGTGCATATCAACGAAGATGGCAGCTTTGATTTTGTCCGTGAGTTCCATGGTGACAGCATTGCCGATGTGCTCAGCTACGTGGAATACGATCCAAAAGTGATGCAGGAACAGTTCCGTAAGCTGGCAGAACAAGCTGTGCGGGATGGCAAGATTTCAGTACCAATGCGTCAACAAATGTTACGTGCCTTCAGCGATAGCATGAATGGCTACACCTTCTTTGAAAGATAACTGCAGATTTATAAGGATTCAGCAATGTCAAAAGTGATCATTATTGGCGCCGGTGGTGTTGGCGGCGTCGTTACCCATAAATGTGCTCAATTACCGGAAATTTTTTCAGAGATTATTCTGGCCAGCCGTAATGAAGACAAATGCAAAGCTATCGCTGCTCAGCTGGATAGATCCATCCGTACTGCCAAGGTCGATGCCGACAATGTGCCTGAGCTGACCGCTTTACTGGAAAAGGAAAAACCGGATCTGGTGATCAATGTAGCGTTACCTTATCAGGACTTGCATATCATGGATGCCTGTCTGAACGCTGGTGTCGATTATCTGGATACAGCTAACTACGAACCTTTAGATACCGCCAAGTTTGAATACAGCTGGCAGTGGGCTTATCGTGAAAAATTCGAAAATGCCGGTTTGATGGCTTTGCTGGGCAGCGGCTTTGATCCGGGTGCCACCAATGTCTTTACCGCGTATCTGGCCAAACATTATTTCGATGAAATTCACGAGCTGGATATTATCGACGTGAATGGTGGTGATCACGGTTATCCGTTTGCCACTAACTTCAATCCGGAAATCAATATCCGTGAAGTCACTGCAGAGTGCCGTCACTGGGAAAATGGTGAGTTTGTTACCACCCCGGCCATGTCGAAAAAAGCCAGTTTTACCTGCCCGGAAGATGTCGGCAGCTACAATATTTACCGGATGTACCACGAAGAACTGGAATCACTGGTCGTAAACTTCCCGACGTTAAAACGTGCTCAGTTCTGGATGAGCTTTGGTGACAGTTATCTGAAACATCTGGAAGTGCTGGGTAATGTTGGTATGACTGGCATTGAGCCAATTGACTATAACGGTCAGCAGATTGTGCCGATTCAGTTCCTCAAAGCATTGTTACCTGACCCTTCAACACTTGGCCCACGTACCAAAGGTAAAACCTGTATCGGTTGTGTGGTGAAAGGCGTTAAGGATGGTAAACAGAAAATTGTTTATCTCTACCAAATCAAAGACCATCAGGATTGCTACGCTGAAGTTCAGTCGCAGGCGATTTCCTATACCACCGGTGTACCAGCCATGATTGGTGCCAAAATGATGCTGGAAGGCAAATGGAAGAAACCGGGTGTCTGGAACATCGAACAGTTTGATCCGGATCCGTTTATGGAAGATATGAATAAATACGGACTGCCCTGGGAAGTGATTGAACTGGATAATTTCAATCTCGACGATTGATCTTATAGATCTATAAAAAATTAACCACAGAGGCACAGAGGGCACGGAGGAAAAAAATATACATCCGCAGATTAAGCAGATGGACGCAGATTTCTAATTTTAAGAGAAATGTAGGTTGGGTTGAGCCTGCGAAACCCAACACCATCTATTCTTCTGCGTCTTGTTGGGTTTCATAAATTCAACCCAACCTACACTTTGTTAAAAAACGTAGGTAGGGTTAGCGTAGCGTAACCCGGCAAAAATAATCTGCGAGAATCTGCGTAATCTGCGGATAAAAACTCTGTGCCCTCTGTGTCTCTGTGGTTAATAAATATTAATGAAATAAATTAACTATCATTTTCAGGTATTTGAATTTAATGCAATTTACCAATTTTACCAAGCTGGATTTATCTCGATTGCCGTCTCCTTGTTTTGTGGTGGACGAAGTGGCTGTTGAGCGTAATTTACGCATTCTGAATCACGTGCAAACGGCCAGTGGTGCCAAAGTTCTGGCTGCTTTAAAAGCTTTTTCCATGTGGTCTTTAGCGCCATTGACGGCCAAATATCTGAGCGGCACTTGTGCCAGTGGTTTGCATGAAGCGCGACTGGGTTTTGAAGAATACGGTGGCGAAGTGCATGTGTTTGCAGCAGCTTTCAGCCAGCAGGATATTGATGAACTGCTGACTTTTGCTCATCACATTGTGTTTAATTCCTGCGGGCAGTGGCTGCGGTTTCGTGAACAGTGCCTGACAATGCAAAAACAACGTCCTGAATTGCATTTTGGTTTACGTATCAATCCGGAGCATTCAGAAGGTGCGGTACCGATTTACGATCCGTGTGCACCCGGTTCACGTTTAGGCATTCCGTTATCACAGCTGGATGAAACGGCTTTGGATGGCATTTCCGGCCTGCATTTTCATACTTTGTGTGAGCAGGGATTTGAACCATTGCAACGTACAGTAAAAGCCATGGAAGCCAAATTCGGTCATTTGCTGCCACAAATGCAATGGGTAAATTTTGGCGGTGGTCATCATATTACGGCGGATGGCTACAATATTGATGGTTTAATCCAATTAATTCAGAATTTTAAACAAAGGCATCAGGTCGAAGTGTATCTGGAGCCGGGAGAGGCGGTGGCAATTGGCACAGGTATTTTGAGTTGTGAAGTACTGGATATCAGCTGGAATCATCTGGATCAGGCTATTCTCGATACTTCGGCTACCTGTCATATGCCTGATACTTTGGAAATGCCTTATCGTCCAGATATTACCGGTGCAGGTTTAGCTGATGAAAAACCACATACTTATCGGCTGGGTGGATTAACCTGTCTGGCGGGTGATGTGATTGGCGATTACAGTTTTGATAAACCACTGGAAATCGGACAACGGCTGGTATTTGAAGATATGAGCCATTACACCATGGTCAAAACCACGACGTTTAATGGCACCAAATTGCCATCTTTGGCTATCTGGAATTCCGAAACCGATGATTTACGTGTAGTCAAAAGTTTTGGCTACAGTGATTTTAAAGAGCGACTGTCATGACAGCAGAATTAAACGAAGAATTTCCGATTTTCCTGGGATCTGAGATTGATCAGGCTGATCCTAAACAGGCGATGTTTCATGTTTTGCCTGTCCCCTATGAAAAATCAGTTTCCTATGGTGGCGGTACAGCGAAGGGACCCTCCACTATCTTGAATGCCTCATGGCAGCTGGAAAAATGGGATGGTAAAAGCAATCCATGTGATTTGGGCATTTACACCTGCCCGCCAGTAGACTGCAGCGTAAATTCTCAACAGGTGATTGATAATATTGCCAATGCCACTGCTGAAATCATCCGTAATGGCGGTATTCCCGTCGTGTTAGGCGGTGAACATACTGTCACCTACGGCGTCATCAAAGGCTTGAAGGATGCAGGGATTGAAGATTTCGGCATTGTTCAGATCGATGCCCATGCCGATCTGCGTCATGCCTATGAAGGCGATATTTTGAGCCATGCTTCGGTAATGAAACGTGCAGTGGATATGGGTATTCCGTTATACCAGCTGGGAATTCGTGCCTTTTGTGAAGAAGAAATGCAGGTGCGTGAAGAATTTGGCGTGTATTACCAGGATGCCGATGAACTGGTTCCCAATAATATCAACAGCATTACCTTACCTGATGATTTTCCGCAAAAAGTGTTTTTTACAGTCGATATTGACGGCATGGATCCCAGTGTATTTCCATCAACAGGCACACCGGTACCAGGCGGCCTGAGCTGGTACCAGACATTGAATCTGTTTGAATCGGTCGCCAAACAACGTGAAATTATCGGTTTTGATGTAATGGAATTCGCGCCGATTGAAGGCTTTCATGCCTATGACTTCGCCGCATCAATGCTGACTTACAAGTTGATGGGGATTACTGCTCGTAGTCGTCAAAGCTGATTTTTGAAAGTAACCACAGAGACACAGAGGGCACAGAGGTTTTTTTGAGTTATCCGCAGATTACGCAGATTTTCGCAGATTATTTTTGTCGGGTTACGCTACGCTAACCCGACCTACGATCCTGTTAAAAATTATAAATCTGCGTCCATCTGCGTAATCTGCGGATCTATTTTCTTTTATCTCCGTGCCCTCCGTGTCTCTGTGGTTAAATTAGTCGTTTCTGCTTTTCTTTGAAGCGTTTACACGTTAAAATTCGCGGTTTTTTTACTCACTGGGATCTGCAACATGAGCCAAGCTACAATCACATTGCTGCAAAACTACTACGATGCGTTCAACCGTCAGGATATGGATGCGTTTTTAAATATGCTGACTGACGATGTTATTCATGACGTCAACCAGGGTGGTCGTGAGGTTGGTAAAGAAAAATTCTCTGCATTTATGGACCGCATGAATGCCCATTACAAAGAACAAATCGTTGATATATCCATCACCACCAACGAAGCGGGTGACCGCGCTGCGGTTGAATTCACCGTATTAGGTGAATACCTGAGCACCGATGAAGGTTTACCGGAAGCTAACGGTCAGAAATACAATCTGCCAGCCGGTGCGTTTTTTGTGATTCGTGATGGCAAAGTGGCTCGTATCACCAACTACTACAACCTGGAAGACTGGGTGAAACAAGTCGTCGGTTAAACTGCAGGACAATCAGCCAGGCTGGAATGTATTTTCCAGTCTGGCTTTTTTATATGCCTTTCCATTGCACGGATTGAAATAACTATGCTGGAATTGAAACGTTTATCAGGTGAAGCCCTGAATCAATTTATTCCTGAACTGGCCAGATTGCGTATTCAGGTTTTCCGTGATTTTCCTTATCTCTATGATGGGGATCCGGATTACGAGGCTCGCTACCTGCAAACCTATATCGAAGCGCCTGACAGCGTGATTGTTTTAGCCTTTGATGGCGATAAGGTCGTCGGTGCATCGACCGGCATTCCGCTTAAATATGAAACAGATGACGTCAAAGCGCCGTTTATCAACGCGGGTATTGATGTCGATAGCGTATTTTATTGTGGTGAGTCGGTGTTGTTATCACAATATCGCGGGCAGGGTGCTGGTGTAGCGTTTTTTGATCATCGTGAACAGCATGCACGTGAACTAGGCGGTTATGAATACAGCTGTTTTTGCGGTGTTCAACGACCAGACGATCATCCGCGCCGTCCGGCAGGTTTCAGACCGCTGGATAATTTCTGGCGTAAGCGTGGTTATGAAAAACATCCTGAGCTGCACACCACCTTTAGCTGGAAAGAACTGGATGAAGCGAATGAGTCGCCCAAGCCAATGACTTTCTGGATGAAGAAACTCTAGCAAAGATCTGTTTTCTTAATATCCGTTCGCTTGTGTAGCGAAAGTAATTTTTACAAATAGTTTTTTTTGGCATTGAAATAAGGCTGAAATGCCCAATCTTTAATGTCCCGTTAACGATTTCCCGAGTTTGGTGCCAATGAGCAAAGTTAAAGTCGCTGCAGCACAGTACGATATCGGTTTTTTCAAGGACTGGTCGCAATTCACTGATAAATTGACTCAGTGGGTGGCTGAAGCCGTTGAAGAAAAGGCCAAACTGCTGGTGTTTCCGGAATATGGCAGCATGGAACTGGCTTCGTTATTTGGTGAAGCTATTTATACCGATCTCGGTAAGCAGTTACATTCGATGCAGGATGTGTATGCGGACTGGCAGGATCTGCATCATCAACTCAGCAAACAATACGATGTCATGATGCTGGCCAGTACGTTTCCGGTCCTGCAGGAAGATGGCACATTTCGTAACCGTGCGAATCTCTATGCACCGGATGGGCTGATTGGTTTTCAGGATAAGTTGATCATGACCCGCTTTGAAAATGAGCAATGGTTAATTCATCCAGGCCAACAGATTAAAGTGCTGGATACGGATGTCGGGCGTATTGGTATCAGTATTTGCTATGACATTGAATTTCCGATGATCGCCTATCAACAAGTCAATGCCGGAGCGGATTTAATTCTGGCACCAAGTTGCACCGATACCCAGGCCGGTTTTCATCGTGTACGGATTGGCTGTCAGGCACGTGCATTGGAAAATCAATGCTATGTTGTGCAGTCGCCTACGTTTGGTGAAGCTCGCTGGTCAGAAGCTGTTGATGTGAATACCGGGCGTGCCAGCATTTATACACCGGTGGATTATGGTTTTACCGATAATGGCATATTGATTGAAGGCGTGGCTGACAAGCCGGGTTGGGTCTGTGCTGATCTGGATTTGACAGAAATTGCCCGCGTTCGTGAGGAAGGTCAGGTCTTTAATTACCGGGATTGGCCTTTACAACACACATTATCCGGACCTGATTAAATTCGTTAAACACTTTAAACACCGCTGTTATAGCGGTGTTTTTCTCTGTATCAGCCAATAGCCCTGCAAGCAGTGTGGATGCAGCCAGTTTTGGCAGGGTATAAAATATTGAATCTAATTTAGCTTTGAAATATACAGGAGTCATGCATGACTAGCCCCGCGCAAATTGAGGAAATCGTCAAAAACTATCAGGATCCATCAACGCTGATAACGTTGGGCGAGACTCGTGCCACGGTTAAGGTTGTGCAGGATGACAATCAAACGCAGGTTGATGTGATTCTGGGCTACCCAGTCAAGGGTTATGCGGCTGAACTGGCCCAGAACTTAAAGCAATTAATTGAAGCTGATGGCGCAACCAATGTCAGCGTCAATATCACTACTAAAATCGTAAAGCATAAAGTACAGCAAGGCGTTCCGGCGCTGGAAAATGTCAAAAACATTATTGCCGTGGCCTCGGGTAAAGGTGGCGTAGGTAAATCTACCACTTCAGTTAATCTGGCATTGGCTCTGGCCGCTGAAGGCGCAACCGTGGGGATTTTGGATGCCGATATCTATGGCCCCAGCCAGCCACGCATGCTGGGCACTACGCAACGTCCGGAATCAGTGGATGGCAAATCGATTGAACCCATTGAAAGCTATGGCATTCAAAGTATGTCGATTGGCTTTTTAATCGATGAAGAAGAACCGATGATCTGGCGTGGTCCGATGGTGACGCAAGCCTTGCAACAAATGCTGGGCGACACTAATTGGAAATCACTGGATTATCTGGTCATTGATTTACCACCGGGTACGGGCGATATTCAGTTGACGCTGTCACAGAAAGTACCGGTCAGTGGTGCAGTTATTGTCACCACACCACAGGATATTTCCTTGCTCGATGCCCGTAAGGCATTGAAAATGTTTGAAAAGGTCAAGGTCCCGGTATTGGGTGTTATTGAAAACATGAGTACCCATATCTGCAGCCAATGCGGTCATGAAGAACATATTTTTGGTGCCGGTGGTGGACAATCAATGGCGGAACAATATGGTGTGAATATGCTGGGCAGCCTGCCATTGGATATTCATATCCGGGAAGATGCTGATAATGGGCAACCGACGGTGGTAAAAGATCCGGATGGAGATATTGCTCTGGCTTATCGAGTTATAGCCCGTCGTATTGCAGCCAACCTGGCCATGCAGGGTAAAAATTATGCAGCGGCCTTCCCGAATATAGTTATCAAGAACGACTAATCAGGCTATCATCAACATCTTTTGGGCTTTATTGACGGACTATGAGCATAAAATCAGATAAATGGATCCGCCGCATGGCAGAACAGCACGGCATGATTTCGCCGTTCGAACCGGGCCAGGTGCGTGAACGTGAAGGACAGCGCATTATTTCCTATGGCACTTCCAGCTACGGATATGATGTACGCTGTTCCACTGAGTTTAAAATCTTTACCAATATCAATTCAGCGATTGTCGACCCGAAGAATTTTGATGCCAGCAGTTTTGTGGATATCAACTCCGATGTCTGTATCATTCCGCCAAATTCATTTGCGCTGGCCCGCACCATCGAATCGTTTAAAATTCCGCGTAATGTGTTAACCATTTGTTTGGGCAAATCGACCTACGCGAGATGTGGCATTATTGTGAATGTCACGCCGTTAGAGCCTGAATGGGAAGGGCAGGTCACGCTGGAATTTTCCAACACCACGCCATTGCCAGCAAAAATCTATGCTCATGAAGGCGTTGCACAAATGCTGTTCTTCGAGTCTGATGAAATCTGTGAGACCTCCTATGCTGATCGGGCTGGTAAGTACCAGGGTCAGCAGGGTGTGACTCTGCCTAAATCCTGATTACGATTATGTCCGTGCGTAGTATCAGCAGATTCATTTTCCCGGGGCTGCTGCTATTGCTTGGCGGCTGTGAAGATCGACCACAACAGTCTTATGAGTGGCAACATAGTGATGGCAGTTACGCCGCTGTTTTTTCCGCGGATGGAAAATTTCTCTTATCGGCTGATGTAGATGCGGCTGCCAGACTCTGGGATCTGCAAACCAATCAGGTGAAGTACAGCTGGCAAAGTGAGGCTAAGGAGACAGTTCGTAGCACTTCCGTGGCTTTGGCAAAATCCAGTTCGCTCGCTGCAACGGTGGAGTTTGATACGGTTATGTTATGGAATACGGCGAATGGTATGCCGGAAAACAGACTGACCTTCCCGCTCAGAATTAAAGCGTTGGATATCTCTGCTGATGGTCGTTATTTATTACTGGCTTTGGCTGATAGCACGGCCGTTTATTTTGATATAGACGCCAATCGGGTACGTTATGTGTTTGAACATGATGGTGCCGCAGTCGATTCCCCTGTGAAGCATCCCATTAACACTGTGGCCATCTCCCCGGATGGTAAAACGGCTTTAACCGGTGGTGATGATCGTACGGCCAGGTTATGGGATCTGCAGAGCGGTGAACAGTTACAAAACTGGGTGCATAGTAATACTGTAAATCTGGTGAAGTATGATCCGCAAAGCCGATATGTATTTACTGCCGCGGATAATGGGCATGCTTATCTCTGGTCATTGGCAGATGGCCGTCTGCAATCACAATTGCGCAGTTCTGCATGGCCTAAATCAATGCCGGTTCCGGACTTTCCGGTTTTTACTACCACCACAACCGCCGTCAACTTTTCACAGGATGGCATGCTCCTGGTGACCGGTCATGCAGCAGAACGACTTTGTGTCTGGCAACTACCTCAAGGTGATAAATTACGTTGCTGGAAAGTGACCAGACAAAATCCGCTTAATCCCGGAATGGTCATACAGGCGGTGTCGTTTATTGCTAATGACAGTGCTGTATTAAGCATTGCCGGTACGGGTGAGGCGCAACAATGGCAGTGGAGGTAACACATGTACAAGCTGGTATTTTTTGTTCCGGAAACCCATAAAGAACTGGTTAAAGAAGCCATTTTTAATGCGGGTGCCGGACATTTTGACGGTTATGACTGCTGCAGCTGGGAAACACAGGGAATGGGACAGTTTCGCCCACTGGCAGGGAGTCAGCCATTTATCGGTGAAAGTGGAAAAGTTGAACAGGTAAATGAATACCGGGTTGAAACGATTTGTTCGAACGACACTATCAAAGCGGTTGTCTCAGCTTTGAAACTTGCACACCCATACGAAGAGCCTGCTTATCAGTACTGGCCAGTAAATCAAGAGGAATTTTAATTTAATGAACGCACCTGCGTCCCCAAAAACGATTCGTCTAGCGGATTATACGGTTCCATCCTACCTCGTTGACAATGTTGATCTGCAATTTGAGCTGGATGCTTCCACAACGCGCGTTATCAGCACTCTCAGTATGCGTCGTAATCCAAAAGGTCCAGGTGAGGACTGTGTGTTGAATGGTGAGCACCTTGAGCTGGTCAGTATCAAACTTGATGGCCGTTTATTAACTGCCGCTGAATTTCAACGTTCCAGTACGCAACTGATTCTGCCGCAATTACCGGAAAAATTTCAGCTGGAAATTGTGACTGAAATTCATCCAGATCAAAACACGGCTTTAGAAGGTTTATATCACTCTGGCGCGTTGGTATGCACCCAATGTGAGGCTGAGGGATTTCGGCGTATTACTTATTACCCGGATCGTCCTGATGTCATGGCGGTCTTTACGGTCACCATCACAGCCGATAAACAGCAATGGCCGATTCTGTTATCCAATGGCAATTTGCAGGAGCAGGGCGATCTGGAAGATGGACGTCATTGGGTACGCTGGCATGATCCACACCCTAAACCCTGTTATCTGTTTGCTTTGGTGGCCGGTGATTTATATATGCAACAGGATAAATTCACCACAGCAAGTGGTCGTGAAGTTACCTTGCAGATATATGTAGATAAAGAAAATCACGATAAATGTGACCATGCTTTAATGTCTTTAAAGCAATCCATGCGCTGGGATGAAGACAGCTACGGGCGTGAATACGATCTCGATGTATTCATGATTGTTGCCGTCAATGATTTCAATATGGGCGCCATGGAAAACAAAGGGTTGAATATCTTTAATGCGGCCTGTGTTCTGGCCAGCCCGAAAACAGCCACTGATAACGATTTCTATACCATTCAAAGCATTGTAGGGCATGAATATTTTCACAACTGGTCAGGTAACCGTGTGACTTGCCGTGACTGGTTTCAGTTAAGCCTGAAAGAAGGCTTTACGGTAATGCGTGATCAGTCATTCAGTGCCGATTTGAATTCTGCTGCAGTGCAACGTATTGATGATGTTGATCAGCTGCGAAGCCTGCAGTTTGCCGAAGATGCCGGCCCGATGGCCCATCCAGTGCGTCCCGATAGTTATATCGAGATCAGTAACTTTTATACCGTCACTATTTATGAAAAAGGCGCCGAAGTCGTGCGCATGATCAAAACCCTGGTTGGCGATGAAGGTTTCCGCAAGGGCACCGATTTATATTTTGACCGTCATGATGGTCAGGCAGTAACCACCGATGATTTTGTCAAAGCCATCGAAGATGCCAATCATATCGATTTAACGCAGTTCAAACGCTGGTATACCCAGGCGGGAACACCTGAAATTACGGCCACCTGTTCTTATGATGAGCGCAGCAAGATTTTTGAGCTCACCTTGTACCAGACGTGTCCTGCGACGCCGGGACAATCCGAAAAACAACCGTTTCTGATTCCGGTGGCGATGGGGTTATTGGATTCACAAGGTAATAGCCTGCCATTGCAATTGATTGATGAATCAGAGGCTTACACCTCTGATACCCGGGTATTGGAATTACGCGAAACTGAACAGAAATTTCAGTTTATCGGTGTAAAGCAAAAACCTGTTGTGTCATTACTTCGCGGCTTTTCGGCACCAGTGAAATTATCCATTGAACGAGATAATGAAGAGTTGGCGTTTCTGATGGCACATGAGAAAGACAGCTTTAACCGCTGGGATGCCGGACAAAGCCTGTTTATTCAAATCATGCTGTCCTTAATCAACGACTTCCAACAGAACAAAACCCTGAATCTGCCGGAAATTTTGCTGACACAGTGTGCTGCTGTACTGGAAGATCCTTCAGCAGATCCTGCGCTGGTTGCACGAATGCTGACCTTGCCTTCAGAAAATTATCTGGCGGCGCAAATGACAGTAGCCGATGTTGATGCAATCCATCAGGTACGTGATTTTGTAAAACGCACTTTGGCGATGCAGCTTAAAGCACAGTTTGATGCGTTATATCAGCAACATAATCTGCCAAACATACCGTATCAGTTCAATTCAGAACATATGGGACGCCGCAGTCTGAAAAATATGTGTTTGGGATATCTGATGGCAACCGGTGACCCGATGCAGACACAACGTTGTCTGAAACAGATGAAACAGGCAGACAATATGACCGACACCTTATCGGGTTTACGCTTGATGGTCGATCAGCCCGGTAGCGAACGTGAACATGCCTTACGCGCATTTTATGAACAATGGCAGCATGATCGTCAGGTGGTTGATAAATGGTTGACGGTACAGGCTTTATCCAACCTGCCTGATACCTTGATCCGCATTAAAGGTTTGATGAAACATCCTGCATTCAGTATTAAAAATCCGAATAATGTGCGGGCATTGATTGGACAGTTCTGCCGGAATAATCCAGCAGGATTTCATGCAATAGATGGTAGTGGGTATCGTTTTCTGGCTGAACAGATTTTGCTATTGGATAAGATAAATCCACAGGTTGCCTCCAGGCAATTAGGCGCATTTAATTCCTGGCGTCGTTATGATGCCAAACGCCAGCAAATGATGCGTGATGCTTTGAAAAATATTGCACAACAACAGGATCTCTCATCCGATGTCTATGAGATCGTCAATAAATATCTGGCGGATTAATGAAATTTGAATTACATCCTCAGCTAGCGGCTGACACCTTTGTGGTCGGAGATTTACCTCTTTGCCGTGTATTGTTAATGAATGATGCCAGGTATCCCTGGGTGATTCTGGTGCCACGTCGCATGGATGTCAGTGAAGTTTATGATTTATCAATGCAGGATCAGCAATTATTGTGGCAGGAGTCAGCATTAGTTGCTGAAAAACTGATGAAATTGACTCAGGCCGATAAAATGAATATTGCGGCATTGGGAAACGTGGTTCCACAGTTACATATGCATCATGTGGCTCGCTTTAAAACCGATGCAGTCTGGCCAAAACCGATTTGGGGTCAGGGCAATGCCAAGCCATACACTGACGCAGAAAAGCAAATGATGCTACGCAACATTAGTGAAATGTTCAGAGGGTTTCTCGTTAGTGGTCAAAGCCTTAACGTTTAGACTTCATGTCGATAAAGAAGAGGCAATGCGCTATTATCGAGGCGAAGCCTCTGCCGTTGTTGCTATAGCCGATTCGGGAGAGTCGTTGCAGTTTCCTGCTTTACATGTGCGTCGTTTCATTACCCAACACGGAATTCATGGCCGTTTTAGAATCCGTTTTGATGACAATCACAAACTGCTGAATCTAGAACGTATCTCCGATTGATGGCTAATCAGTTATAGAATTTATTGCTTTTTCGGGCTGTAGATAAGGTAGCTACCAGAAGCAATGTCAGGCCAGCTGAGTTTGTCCGGGCTAATCCATAGCCACCAGTATCCCAATCCTAA
>NZ_DCSO01000011.1:20753-22489 GCF_002325665.1 Methylophaga sp. UBA1464 | reverse complement strand
CCCAATCCTAATGGCAGCCATGAAAATATGCCAACAACAAATCTCAGAAATGCTTGCTGCCAGTTGATCCCGGTATTATTGCCGCTGATGAGATAAACCCGCCATGCACGCATACCAAGCGTTTGTCCGCCATGGGTCCAGAACCAGCCATAAAAAATAAATGCCACGCCCAGCAGATAGACAAAAAAGAATGGATTATTGGCACCGATTGCTTCACCTCCATTAAAGGCTACGGCTACCGCTGCGGCAACTAATAATACTGAGACTAACAGCATGCTGTCATAAAGCATCACCCCCAATAGTCTGAAAAGGCCGGGTTTATGCGATGTTGATATATTTTCGGTCATGACAAAAGCTCAATTTTATTGGGCGAATTCGGGCGTATAAAGTATCATTATCGCTTTAATTATCTGTGAATTGGGTTTCAAATGCTGCAATTGGTTGGCCGTCCGGCTTTCTCTGCTTTCCGAATTGAAAAATTGCTCCGCGCCATCCGCGCAGAAGTCACCACGGTAAGCGCATTAAGAAGTGAATATCAGTATTTCGCTGAACTGGAAGGTGACGGTCAACTTAGCGAAGCTGATATTGCCACACTCAGCGAAATGCTTGAAGCAAGCAAGGGTAATAGCAAAGTACAGGATCAGGAAAACCTGTTTTTAATTACACCACGTCCCGGCACTATCTCACCGTGGTCCAGTAAAGCGACGGACATTGTGCATAACAGCGGTTTGACCGATATCGTTCGGGTTGAGCGCGGTATTGCATTTTATGTCAGCAGTAAAGCGACCTTAACCAGCGAACAGCGCTCGATTATTGCCGCGAAGCTGCACGATCGCATGATCGAAACTGTGTTTGATAATGAAGATGATGCTGAGCAATTGTTCATGCATACAGCTCCCAGACCCTTATTGTCTGTTGATATCCTCAATGGTGGCCGTCAGGCATTGGTTGCAGCCAATCAAAATCTGGGCCTGGCCCTGGCTGACGATGAAGTTGATTACCTGTTTGAAAATTTCACTGCCCTTAATCGCAATCCAAATGACATTGAACTTATGATGTTTGCTCAGGCCAACTCTGAGCATTGCCGTCATAAAATTTTCAAGGCCGACTGGGTTATTGATGGCAAAACGCAGGATCGCAGCCTGTTCGATATGATTCGTTATACCCACGAGCAACACCCAGAAGGTGTTGTGAAAGCTTATAACGATAATTCATCAGTTATCGAAGGCCCGCGCAGTCATCGTTTTCAGGTGGATATGAAAGACAATCACTACTGCTACGAAGGTGAGCAGCAGCATATCCTGATGAAAGTGGAAACCCATAATCATCCAACCGCTATTTCACCCTTTCCGGGTGCAGCAACCGGTGCCGGTGGCGAGATTCGTGATGAAGGCGCTACAGGTCGTGGTTCCAAACCTAAAGCAGGTTTAACTGGATTTTCGGTTTCTAATTTACAAATCCCCGGTTTTGAACAACCTTGGGAAACCGATTACGGCAAACCTGCCCGTATCGCTTCAGCGCTGCAGATCATGGTTGATGGTCCATTAGGCGGCGCAGCATTTAACAATGAATTTGGCCGTCCTAATCTTTGTGGGTATTTCCGTACTTATGAAGCCAAAGTTCCGTCGGATAATGGTTTTGAAGTACGTGGTTATCACAAACCAATTATGGTAGCCGGTGGCTTGGGTAGTATTCGACCTCAGCATGTTGAAAAACACATTATGCAACCTGGCACC
>NZ_DCSO01000011.1:17392-20664 GCF_002325665.1 Methylophaga sp. UBA1464 | reverse complement strand
ACACATTATGCAACCTGGCACCCAGCTGATCGTGCTTGGTGGTCCGGCGATGCTGATTGGTCTGGGTGGCGGTGCCGCTTCATCTGTTGCTTCCGGTACCAGTGAAGAAGGTCTTGATTTTGCTTCAGTACAACGGGGCAATCCGGAAATGGAACGTCGATGTCAGGAAGTCATAGATCGCTGTGTGGCGTTAAATGACAAAAACCCGATTGTTTCGATTCATGATGTGGGGGCGGGTGGTTTATCCAATGCCTTTCCTGAACTGGTAGATGACAGTGGCCGTGGTGGGCGTTTTGAGCTGCGGGTGATTCCCAACGATGAACCAGGTATGTCACCGATGGAAATCTGGTGTAACGAGTCACAGGAACGTTATGTGCTGGGTGTAAATCCGGAAGATGTTGAGTTATTCCAGGCGATTTGTGAGCGTGAGCGTTGCCCGTGGGCTATCGTTGGTGAAACCACAGAAGACCAGCATTTATTGCTCGGTGATGCGCAATTTGAAAATCATCCGATTGATATGCCGTTATCGCTGTTGTTAGGCAAACCACCCAAAATGCTGCGTGATGTTAAACATCACAGCAAACCCAAACCCGAACTGGATTTGAGCGGTATTACCGTTAGCGATGCGTTGGAAAGGGTCTTAAAACTACCGACAGTGGCCAGTAAAAACTTCCTGATTACCATTGGTGATCGCAGCATTACCGGTCTGGTTGCCCGTGATCAGATGGTGGGTCCATGGCAGGTTCCAGTGGCTGACTGTGCCGTTACATTGGCTGATCATCATGGCTTGCTGGGCGAAGCCATGTCGATGGGTGAACGTACGCCTTTAGCGGTGATTGATGCACCGGCATCGGGTCGTATGGCAATTGGTGAAGCGTTAACCAATATCGCTGCCGCCGATATTGAGAAAATCAGTGATGTCAAACTGTCAGCAAACTGGATGGCTGCCTGCGGTCATAGTGGTGAAGATGCACTTCTGTATGACACCGTCAAAGCCGTCGGTATGGAGTTGTGTCCACAATTAGGCATTGCGATTCCAGTGGGTAAAGATTCGCTATCGATGAAAACTGTCTGGGAAGATCGTGGTGAAACCAAAGCAGTTACTTCGCCACTATCGCTGATTATTAGTGCTTTCGCGCCAGTGACAGATGCAAGCAAAACGCTTACTCCTCAATTACGTACCGATTTAGGTGAGACCCAGTTAATTTATTTGGATCTTGGACATGGTCATAACCGTTTGGCGACCTCTGCATTAGCTCAGGTATACAACCAGGTTGGTCATCGTGGTCCGGATGTCGATGATGCACGCAATCTGAAAAACTTCTTTGCGGCCATGCAACAGCTGAAACAGGATGCCTTGGTATTGGCTTATCACGATCGTAGTGACGGCGGCCTTATTACCACGTTGTGTGAAATGGCGTTTGCCGGTCATTGCGGTCTGAATATCCGCATTGATGGCTTAGGTGACGCTTTGCCAGTGTTGTTTAACGAAGAACTGGGGGCGGTGATTCAGATTAAGGCTGAACATCAGGATGCTGTCATAGAAGTCCTGCAACAGTTTGAGCTCAGCAAACATAGCCATCTGATTGGCGAAGTAACAGCAGAACAAACGATTCAATTCAGTGTTAATGGTAAACAGGTATTAAACCAGTCTCGTCATGTATTACAAAAATTCTGGTCGGAAACCAGTTACCGCATGCAGGCTTTGCGTGACAATCCAGACTGCGCCGAGCAGGAATATGCGGCATTGGATGATGCGCAGGATCCCGGTTTGC
Source organism: Methylophaga sp. UBA1464 (assembly GCF_002325665.1). Classification (NCBI taxonomy): domain Bacteria; kingdom Pseudomonadati; phylum Pseudomonadota; class Gammaproteobacteria; order Thiotrichales; family Piscirickettsiaceae; genus Methylophaga; species Methylophaga sp. UBA1464. The sequence continues at coordinate 18,889 of NZ_DCSO01000011.1, read as the reverse complement.
ATGCCAGACTGAGTTTTGATTTGAAAGAACAAGTGGCAGCTCCCTTTATTATCAGTGGTCATCGTCCAAAAATGGCGATACTGCGAGAGCAAGGGGTAAACGGACAAATGGAAATGGCCGCGGCGTTTGACCATGCCGGCTTTACTGCTGTTGATATACACATGAGTGATATTGTAGAAGGCCGCGTTTCCCTGGCTGATTTCAAAGGTCTGGTTGCCTGCGGTGGTTTCTCTTACGGTGACGTATTGGGTGCAGGGCGTGGCTGGGCCAGTACGGTGTTGCATAATGCCCGGGCTCGCGATGAGTTTGCGGCATTTTTTGCTCGTGAAGATACCTTCTCCCTTGGCGTATGTAATGGCTGTCAAATGCTGTCACAACTCAAATCACTGATTCCTGGCAGTGAACATTGGCCGCGTTTCAGCCGCAACCTTTCTGAACAGTTTGAAGCACGCTTCTCATTGGTTGAAATCACTGAGTCGCCATCAATCCTGTTACAGGGTATGGCGGGTTCTGTCATGCCCATCGCCGTAGCACATGGTGAAGGTCGCATTGATTTCTCTGAAGGTGGCAGCATGAATGATGCCCTGGTGGCAATGCGTTTTGTCGATCATTATGGTCAGGCGACCGAGCGTTATCCATTTAATCCAAATGGTTCTGAAAATGGCCATACCGGTTTTACCACAACAGATGGTCGTGTCACTATTATGATGCCGCATCCGGAACGAGTAATTCGTAGCGTTCAGCATTCATGGCATCCAGATGACTGGGGCAAAGATGCTCCCTGGTTACGGGTTTTCCATAATGCACGCCGATGGATAGGCTAAGTCATGGATACCCCTTTGAGTGATCAAAGGGGTATTTTTTTGCCTGTGTATATAAAACATTTGAAGTGCAGGTTATGAGTGATTTATCTATCCATAATTTATCACTAACGAGTCGTTTGGCTCGTTTGCTTTTGTTTATGGCGCTACTGGTGGCGCAGGGCGTGTTATTTGCCGCGACAACGGTACAAACCGATCTTGAAAACTGGCAATACCGTTGGGGAGATTCTCCTTTTATTGACGGCAAACCAGAATGGGCTATGCCGGATCAGCAAAACCATTCTGACTGGCTGGCTATACCCAAACCAGCACATCCCCCCAATCGACAGGGCAGAGAAAATATCTGGTATCGCACCACGCTGCCAGAAACAAATCTGATTGATCCGGTGGTGTTTATTTCCAGTATTGATTTAATTGCTGAGGTTTATCTTGAACAGCAACTCATCTATCGCTTTGGGAATTTTGATGCTGATGGCAAGGGCGATTATCAAGGCTGGCCCTGGCACATAATTGGGTTACCTGATGATTACGTCGGCAAAACCTTATATTTCCGTGTTTATTCGGATTACACGGATATTGGTTTATGGGGAGAAAAGAAACTGCTGGAACGCTCAGCCGCTTTACTGAATATATTGAAAAATTCCTACACGGATTTAATTGTTTCTGCGTTCTTTTT
>NZ_DCSO01000011.1:13826-17355 GCF_002325665.1 Methylophaga sp. UBA1464 | reverse complement strand
CTGCGTTCTTTTTCTTTATTGCGCTGCTTGCTTTTGCATTTTCTGCCATGCGTGGAGATAACCGCGAATTTATTTATCTCGGTCTGTTTTCGCTGGCCAGCGCCGGAAACCTGTTAGGGGAGAGTCAGGCAGTACAACTACTGATTTATGCTCCACTGGCTAAAACCTATCTAGCGGCTATTTCGTATTTTTCGATCCCGATTTTTATCGCCTTGATTCTGAACTACTGGCTGGCTGAACAGGGCGACAAGCTTATGCTGCGTATTGCCCAAATGCATATCACGTACGTATTGATTTGCCTTGTATTGTCTTTGTCGGGCATCTGGCATCTGGCTTATTTTTACCCGATTTTTGACATGTTGTTTATCGTGACGTTGAGCATCATGCTGTGGATTTGTGTCCGTCATTTTAAGGTGATGAGTTTTGAACAACGTTTGGTCATGGGAGCATTTGGTATTTATGCCATTTTTTTCCTGATTGATATGTGCATAGCACATGGCCTCTTGCCATGGATAGATTTTCCTTTGGCCTACGGGGGGCTAATCTTTGCCCTGATGCTGGTGATGATTTCACTGAGACATTATCGCCAGACGCAGCAGGCATTAACGGAATTAAATGTCATGCTGGAGAAGCGGGTATCCGAACGTACAGCATCTTTACAGAATTATGTGCAACTTGAACAGCAGCGGGCCAATCAGCTTGCATTGATTAATGAGTTCAGCCTACGGCTGGAAAGCATTATCAGTCGGTTGCAACGATCCCAGAGTCTTGAGCAAGCTGGCAATCTGATTTGCCATGAACTACATAACGTTTTTGCGCCGATACAGTTACATGTAAACATGGTTAATGAATTTGCTGATTTATCCCCACAAGCTGTGCTCAACGATAAATATCGAATTGATGTTGAGGATTTGCAGCTTGGCAAACAAACGTTTATTACTTTCAATTTACCCGACATTTCCTCAGAAACGGCGGAGACCCGGCAATCGATTGAACAGTTTGTTTCTCGCGCTATCGATAGACTAAGCGTGACATTAAGCGGTATTAAACTCAGAGAAGATCTGCACATTATGTCGTTTGAAGATGCACTGACCGGATTGAAAAACCGTCGCTTTTTCGATGATGCCCTGCAGCGGGAAATTCAAATTGCCCAGCGCCACCGACAGGCCATTTCGCTGTTAATTTGTGATATCGATCATTTCAAAGAATTTAATGATCAGTTTGGTCATGATGCGGGTGATCTGGCATTACGCGAGGTTGCATCTTTAATGCTGGAACACTTCCGAGAAACAGATATACCTTGCCGGTACGGCGGAGAAGAATTTGTGGTACTCATGCCAGAAGCCAACCTCAACGATGCATTGGAACGGGCAAAATCCTTGTTGCTTAAAATATCCTCAAAAACAATAACCTATAATGGAAAAGACTTGAGCAACCTGACTATTTCGATTGGTATCAGCGGTTGGGACGGCAAGGGTAAATTGCCAGCGCAGTTGTTACCGGATGCTGACAAGGCACTGTATCGGGCAAAACTGGCTGGACGTAACCGTGTTGAAATTGCTACCGGAAACATTCTGTAATTTTTTCGACTTTTGCCGGTGCTTTTGACTAACGCTGGAATGAAAGTTTTTGTAAAGGTGTGGCCTATCACCGTAAAAGTAGAATTTAATCGTCTAAAATACAGTCATATTGATAAAGCGATAGTAAATATTCATAAGGAGAAAATATGAAACGACTTTTAACAATGATCTTTGCAATGGTATTTACGGTCAGTATGGCTGGCTGTCAGCTCAATAAACAATCAGTGGGCGCTGGCGTGGGTGGTGTAGCCGGTGGTGTACTGGGTTCAAACGTTGGTGGTGGTACCGGTCGAACGGCAGCCATTATAGGTGGTACTTTGCTTGGTGCGATGATTGGTGGGCATATTGGTGGCGAAATGGATGAACTGGATAGACGTCGTACTTATGAAACATTTGAGAACACCCCAACGGGTCGTACCAACTCATGGAATAATCCGGATACCGGCGCACAATACAGTGTGACTCCTACACGCACTTATGAAACGAATAATCGCCCATGCCGTGAATACGAGATGGATGCCTATATTGATGGCCAGCGTGAAGTGGTTAAAGGCACGGCCTGTCGCAACGCCAATGGAGAATGGGTTAACCAGTAAGCGCTATGCGACAACACATTGATAAAAAAACCGACTTACGTCGGTTTTTTTATGGTTGAAATATCCAATAGACTGCCTTGTTGCAGCAGGGTTATTTTTTACAGAGCGGCCCAATTTGATAAAAACGTCGACATTTGAACTCTTGTTCACATTGAGATAGTTGGCTGGAGAATAATCTGCTTCGCTCGCCAACCTGACGTGCAGTATCTATCACACGCGGTTTCTGCCGGTAACTTGCGAGACGATAGCCAGTTTGACCTTCATGATAAGCCAGATAAAGGTGAGTCGGATTATCCAGGGTGATATTGAGCCTATTTTGAGTGCGCTGGTTATACCAGCCGATAAAGTCCGTGGCATATTTCATATGCGTGCGCCTGGCCAGTGGATTTCCAACATCCTTCATATATTCTCCCCAAACCGGATTCTGTGCCTGAGCATATCCGTAGGCTGACGAAGACCTGCTCCAGGGAATAAATCCCAGTAACTTACGCCTTGGGGGACGGATATTGCTACGAAAACCCGACTCGCTGTGAATAAAAGCCATCTGCGTTGCTATGGGGGATCCCCATGTTTGTTCAGAGGCTTTTGCATAGTCATACCACTGTGGTTGTTCGCGGAATATGCTGCATATATTATTTTGATTAGCCGGAGGATCAGGGGGTAAAAGCGAACAGCCTGTCAAAAATGCAAACAAACCGGACAACATCAGGCATTGAAGTGCACGTCGTTTAAATAAACGGTTATTGATAAGCGGTTGATTGGTCATGTTGGGATGAAGGGAGATATGGCCAGATTCCTGAATATCAAAAAAACGCATATAGTTGCAGGTTAGCAGGCTCTGGAGATCGAAGCGTCAGATTATCCACCAGCTGAAATGTTTTTATTAAAACTTATTTGTTATCAAAGCCTTTGTAAATGGAATTAAGTTTAAGTATACAGGCCATGACTGGCTTATTAATCAGCCTGGCGGTACTGGCTGCCATGCCGAGTGTCAGTGTGTTTACAGTCTCATCCAGAGCCGCTTTATATGGCTTCAGGCATGGTATAGCCGTGACTTTTGGAATTGTTCTGGCGGATATCCTGTTTATCTGTCTCGCACTGTATGGCATGACGCTGCTGCTACCGTGGATTGGAGAGTGGGAATGGCTCATTCGGTTTATTGCAGCAGGCTATCTTTTCTGGCTGGCAATTCATTTATGGCGAAGAAAGCAACGACCTGTTGTTGATGAGCCTGTAGATTTAGGACGACAAAGGTCATTAAAAACCAGTTTTATGATGGGACTGATGGTGACATTACTGGATCAAAAAGCCATCCTGTTTTATATGGGGTTTTTTCCTGCATGGCTGGATTTA
>NZ_DCSO01000011.1:11451-13726 GCF_002325665.1 Methylophaga sp. UBA1464 | reverse complement strand
GCTGACAGTGCTCGCTGTTGGCGGAGTTAAAAGTACTTATGCCTATCTGGCTGCAACAGCGGGTCAGGCCTATCTAACCAAAAGCCTGGCAAATTGGCATAAACTGGCCGCAATACTGTTATCTATTGTGGGTGTAATGATTGTTTTTTCGTTATAGGCAAAGATATAAAAAATAGTTTATTTCAGTAATATCAGTGATAAACAACGATCCAATACGATTCAATAATAAAAAACGGTAGACAACATGATTATTTTTTGTCATTTGTTATAAAACTGTAAAAACGCTTTATAAGAAACTGATCTGCAAGCAGTTCACCGGGGGGCACATGATTGATAGAACATTATTGAATAAACCATCTGCCATCAGGTCTTTTCTAATGTTCTCAAATCAACGTAGGTCATCATTTCAATGATGATTGGTTTAAAGTCTATATTGCCGTTAAGCCGATATATTGATTTTAATGTCTTCAAGGCAATGCTGTTTGTAGGCTTTGCCTATTATTTTGGTGCGTTAATTGGGATTCATCAAACCATAACACCTGAAGGTATCGCCATTTTATGGCCGCCTAATGCAATTTTACTCGCTGCTTTTTTAATTTATCCCTGTCGTTATCTGCCTTTTGTTGCTGTGGCCGGCATCATTGCTGAACTGATAGCTGCTATTCCGGCGTTTCCAGTCTGGTCAGCCATTGGCTTTTCATTGATAAATATTTTGTCGGTGTCTTTAGCTGCATTTTTGATTCGACGTAAAAGTGGTCAGGATTTTAATTTTGACCGGTTAAAAAACGGTGCTTACTTTTTATTCTTTGCACCCTTTCTATCGGCTGCTTTGGCTGGAATGTTCGGTGCTGGGATATATTTGTTACTTGGAAGAACGGATACCAGTTATCTGAGTTTATGGCAGATATGGTGGTTCGGTGATGCATTGGCGATGCTGATATTAACGCCATTAATCGTTGTTTTATGGCGATGGATTCAGGCAGGATTACCGCATTTTAAACTGCATTTTCTGTTGGAAGCACTATTGATCTGGATGGCAGTCATTATTATTGGGTATCAAAGCTTTAGCGTTGAATCCTATGAAAAAGCATTCCTGTTTTTTACCCCGATATGGTTGGTTCTGCTTGGTGTGGTGGCGGCCATCAGACTGGGGGTGGTTGGCGCTTCAGCGACCGTTACATTGATAACGATTTTTGCTGTTGAACATTTAATGCGTGGTACGCATCCTATTATTGTGAATACGCCGCAGAATGCCGTTTGGTTGACGCAGGAATACCTGGCCATAATCGCCATTGTTTCGGTTGGTTTAGCCCTACTGATTCAGGAAATTGCTGAACAGCGTGATGTGCTTGAGCAACACGAAAATGCGTTGAAAGCACAGAATCAATTTTTAGAAGAAAGAGTAAATGAACGTACGATAGCACTGAAAGAAGTGAATCAGGCACTGCAGCAGGCTAATAATCTGTTGGCCAAGAGTGCTGCCACAGACGAGCTGACCGGTATATCCAATCGGCGGCATTTTCTCAGTGAAGTGAAACGCGAATTACATCGGTTAAAGCTGGATGGACAAACCGCCAGTGCCATTATGATCGATCTGGATCACTTTAAACTGGTTAATGATAATCTGGGGCATGAAGCCGGAGATATGGTGTTACGCGAAATTATCACGCCAATCAGCACTGCAATTAGACCTCGGGATTTATTTGGTCGTATGGGCGGAGAAGAGTTCCTGGTGTTTTTATCCGGTGCTGACCACCAAATGGCAGATATTGTGGCAGAGCGTATCCGAAAGGAAATCGAAAATCTGCAGGTAGTCTATCGAGAACAGAAAGTCCAGATAACGGCGAGCTTCGGTGTAGCAGAATGGGATGGTCATGCTGATCTCGATGAACTGTTCTATCAGGCAGACAAAGCGCTTTATCATGCGAAAAACCGTGGAAGGAACCAGGTTTTCAACTTGACTGAAACAGAAACCAATCCTGACACAAAATCAGTGCATGAAGACCACACAGAATTACCATAAAATCGTGTTACAAGGCTGGAACTTAACTGTTTAATTCAGGTAAACGGCTGGCTCCCCAACTGCGATGAATGCGTTCAATAACGCGTTGTAACTCTTCGGTTTTAACCAAAGCAAACTGTCCCGGTTCGAGCGGATCGTAATGAAAGATATACAGTCGCGAGGCAAACTCTTCAAATGGTAATGAAGCTTCGCCGAAACGTTCAGAATGCCCTGAAGTACTGACCTGAATGTCATCCCCCCAGTTCTGGCCGG
>NZ_DCSO01000011.1:9921-11358 GCF_002325665.1 Methylophaga sp. UBA1464 | reverse complement strand
TGAAAAATAGACCCGCATGACATTATCCGGATCCAGAGTGACCCTTAAAATAGTGATGGCATGCCAGCCCACAAAGCGCATGGCACTGTCGGTGACAGCGATACCGGCTGGCTGAGGATGGATCAGTGGTTGGTTGTCATTGTAATAGGGATGATAACTGGCATAAAAATGTCTGAGAAATACTTCAAGTTGCATTAATTTGCCTGAAGCTACATCGACATTAATACTGAAACCACGTCCACACCACCAGCCGTGAAATTCAGGGTTGACCCAGCGATGCGGATCGCCTTCGCGGTCGATGCAGCAACGACCCATTTCAGCATAAATCCGATCCAGATGCGGGACCAAAATTAATGAGACTGGATCCAAATCCATTGGCAAATGACTGGCGATACCCGAAAGACTATCTTGTGAAGAGATCGCCTTGCCTTCGAAATGCATAATGATTTCATCATCACGTGCAGCCCAGACCACCATCTGCAGCAGATAATCTGGATCATTATAGGCCCACATCGACATGGCACGTGCCGACTGACAGGTAGGGTTATTACCCTGGCCAATACCTAATGGTTGTCCGAGCACGCACAACACGCCTGCCAATAGTCGATTGCTCGCGCACGGTGAATCGCCAAATAAGGAATTCAGTCGTTGCTCGGCAGCGGGGGATAAAGGCAATGATAATTGGCGCCACAAAGAGGGTGCCATAGCCGATTGATAAAGAATGCCACGCTCCAGCATCAATGCCAGACCGTAAATACCCTGAGCGGTTTCAGGATGAATAGCCTTGGCAATTAAGGCTCGCACCAGATCGCTGTAAGAAAGCAGACAATCCCGACCTGTTGAAGATAAACCCAATGCCTCACTCAGCAAATAATCAGTCTCTTCCGATAAATGACGAAGTAATACTGAATGATAGGGAGAAACCAGACCAGTATCATGCATCGCACGAGCAAATCCGCTGGCTTCGTACTGTAAGGCGGCATTATCCATGCTCTGCAGCCGTTGCTGATAGATTTCGACACCCGGATCTTCACGACACGCCTGAGTCGGGCCAAACAGACTACTGATCAACCGATCTGCACCCTGACCACTGTTGCCCATATCAATATCGGGATTTTGGCGGCAGATGGCAATTTGCGTCACCATCTGTTTAACATGCTCAACTTGAATAGGCCGTTGTTGCAGAATCCGCCAGATTTCATCAATCAACTGATCAATGACATGCTCATAGCCAATACTTTCTGCCAGATGATGCAACAGACCCCGACTGATATCCGCTAAGCGTCCTTGTAACTCGCGTTCAGCTTCATCAGCTACGGAAAATAAGCGTCTCAGATTAACCGCGAGTACCTGTGTCAAAAAATGATGTGCCTGCTCTGACGAAATCTCCGGGTGTACGAAGTCTTGTTTGGCTACCGCCAAAAACCGTAATTCACT
>NZ_DCSO01000011.1:9299-9784 GCF_002325665.1 Methylophaga sp. UBA1464 | reverse complement strand
ACGGTATACACATCATTGCTCAGTAATGCCGGCGCACTGAGCGCCGGTATCAGGATTTGCGGTTTGGCATAATCCGAATTATCAAAGGCTCCAGCCTGTTCAATACGATCAATATACTGCGTAATAAGTTTAAAACCGTCATCTGCATGTAATACCCGTTTTACGATATCAAACAAGCGTCCAGCCTTAGTGGGTTTACTGAAACTTGGCGCCTGTTGCAGTTGTTTAATGGCTTCTTCCAGCCGTTCAATCAGCAAAGGATGATTCGGATCTGGATTTTCAATGACATTGGATTCAATCAAACTGTTTTCCTACTTTTTCTGCTTGCAACACGTAATGCCAATAACGCCAATCGACTAAATATAGAAATCCAATGATTCCTGTTCTTTTAGCAAATCACGCATGACGAGCGGATCCTGGCCAAAGAAGTATAACAAACCCCAATGGGTACCGAAGGCGGTCCGTTTGGTGACGGTTTCTTCCAG
>NZ_DCSO01000011.1:6824-9208 GCF_002325665.1 Methylophaga sp. UBA1464 | reverse complement strand
TTGGTGACGGTTTCTTCCAGTGGTGCAGTAAGCTCATGGAAATCGAAATAGGGATGATCTTCGGTGTCTTGTGGTATTTCCAAACGACTGACTACGCGACGACGGGGGTAAACCCCGAAACATCCAGCGACGCCTTTTGCGTCAACCACTTCTTTGGGAAAGAAACTGCTGATTTCTTCTTCCGTTGTTTTTGGATCAAACGACAAAATCAAAGCGTGGTAAGCGTTAAAGCCATAAGCCCGCTCTAATAGTTCGAAAACCTTAAAACCTGGCGGGCGATAAGCAACCTCACCGAAGTACATTTCGCCATCACTCGTCACAAAGTATTCCGGATGCACAAAGCCAAACTCAATATCAAAGGTTTTAATCAGTTTTTCAATTTGTCTGGTAATTTCCGGACGATATTGTTCAAGTTCCGGGGTTGCCGGTACAAACACTGAATAACCCAAGGTCACATATTCAGAAATATTCAGAAAACGGATTTTGCCATTATGGATCCAGGCCTCGACAGCGAACTCCCAGCCATCCAGATGTGATTCCATTAAAACTGGAAACTCTTCATCCGGGATCATATCCACTTCATCAGGGGTACGAATTACCCGATGTCCAAGACATCCGGCTTTATCAAAGGCTTTAAGATGAATAGGGTCGTTGGGATCACCATCAAGTTTGAGCAAGGTCTGATTGACACGTTTCAGAAAACGCACCACATCATCTTTATCATGGGCCTCTTCGAAAATACCGACCCGGATTCCACCCAGTTGAGCGCGACGTTTCATCAGAGCTTTATCGCGTAATAACAGCGACTGACCAAATAATCTTGGGTTATCCATTAACACCGAATTGATGGCACCGGCCCATTCAACCGTTTCCTCAAACAAGGGAATCGCCACATCAACACCGGCTTCTTGCAGGGTCTGGGCAATTTCCAAAGAACGATCATTGAGTCGTTCAAAATTCCATTTGATGTAGGGAATGTTGTGCTCAGTGCAGTATTCTTCTGCCCAATCAGGCGCGACAACAACATATTGTCGGTCAAATGATTCGGCAGCTTCAACAGCGTTCAGACTCCATCCTAATAATGCAATATAACCTTTATCCGGATTGAAGCTGTGTTTCGCTGATTCTGCCATAAATTACCACCTTTTGAAATTTAATAAATAAAACAATACCTTACAGATTTTGGGGCGATATTGATAATCGTCGCAAGCAATTATAAAGTCATTGAAAGACGTCATCGTCATGCAGGGTGCCATTGTCCACGGCAGATAAAACGTGACCCTAAAGGGGACTGTTTAAGCAGTAATTGGTTTCATTTGCGCGTATTTGACAGAGTAGTACGGTAACGATTATGCGTTTTTTGAATAAATGGCGGCATATCGATGTGGATTAAAGGCACAGGCCATGAGCAGGGCGATCATTCCTAATCCAGCGAGTGCAATCCAGGCCATAGAAAAGCTCTGTAATGAATCACGAATCCAACCTGCAATCCAGGGTGCTATCGCGGCAATCATTGAACCGATACCCTGGACAAAACCAGCAAGTTTTCCCGCCAGCATAGAATTCGGTTGATGGTCCATCGTCACAATCAACGCCATTGGAAAAATGCCGCCAATTCCCAGCCCGGCAATCGCTGACCAAAGCCAAAGACTGATATCCGGTCTCAAAGCCATACCACCAAAACCGATGATTTGGAGAATACATAAAATAAACAAAATCCGTCGTCTATCAATGTTTTTTGCTGACAGAGCAGGGAACAGCAGACCGGCAACCACTTCCATCGCAGTTAATAAGCCCAGCATCAATCCGGCTTGTTTCGCGTTAAAACCCTGTTCAATGGCATAAGGCGACAACCAGGCTAACACGCAAACATAACAGCTGGAACCGAGCGAAAAAAAGACAGCCAGATACCAGCTACGAGAATTGCGCCATAATCCGGGCGTTTTGATATCCGTTGAATTTTCATGCTGAAAACGTCGCGCATCAGGTTTATAAAGCAGCCAGGCTATCAATGCCACCACGGCCAGCAGACTCCAGCTACCGAGTCCCATTTTCCAGCCATATTCCGCTTCAATAAATGGCGATAAAGAAGCCGATATTGCTGCACCAGCCATAATTCCAGTGATATAAAACCCCATCATTTTGGGATGTTGTGATCCATAAATATTCTTGATGACCATCGGCATTAACGCCTGAATTAAGGCGATGCCCAAACCCGCTAACAAAGCAGTCATAATCAGGACGCTGGCGTTAACGGCCCATAACCTTAATGCTGCCGAGACGACAAGTAACAGAATTGAAAAAATAATGATCTGATTGACCCCAAAACGTTTGGCCAGGGTATAACCAATCAAACAGAATAGACCCATCGCAAATACCGGTAA
>NZ_DCSO01000011.1:5893-6815 GCF_002325665.1 Methylophaga sp. UBA1464 | reverse complement strand
AACGAGGCGAGCTTAAAGCTCATTGGTATATCTTGTTGAATAGCCGGAAGCAAAGGCCCAACCGAGGCAAGAATCGGACGAAGATTCAGAGCAATAATTACAATTACAGTGGCCAGAATCATTTTCTGGAAGTCTGAATATTTGTAGTCTACGGCAGACATTCATTACCTTTAATAATTTGAGCTGAAGACGGGCTATTTATCGGGATGTAAAGTTAGCTGCTTTCTAAAGTTGAATTTCTAACAGGACTGATATCATGAGCAAAATTATGCTCAGCCATGTTTTGCAGTGCCTCCAGACTATTCAACTATCGTTTGAATGACACCATTTCATTTTTTATAAGATATCTTTATATCAGGGACAGGCAGGTATTTAGTGTTGATAAGTTATCAGTCAGACAACGGTCAGCTAATTGTTTAATAGTTTCAGCTCAAAAAACAGTCTCTAAACACGTTAACTGATCACTCTGATTCGTTTCTACTCTTCTAACATGCTGAGTTCTACATCAGGAAAAAAACCAACGTCATTGGATTACGATCCTGTCTTTCATCATGAATGACATAAATAGGCACATTTTGGTCAGTGCCAGTGATGCTTGAACCGTCAATACTGAAGCTAATAAATTTCTTTCGGTGAGTCTTGGCCAGTTGCTGCAGTATGTTTTCTGCAATAGCTGGATCAAGTAGATCAGTCAGCTGCCATTTTTTTGCTTTTGGCTTCAATGATTTTTTGAGTTTTTCACTGACCTTTTTGATTTGCAGATTATTATCGAGTTGGATGACTGCAAATTCATCCTGGTCAAACACGGCCTGCCATTGCGCCAATGAGGTTTTCAAGTCCCTTTCAGTGTTTTTCAGATCAGTAATATCCTGATTAACTTCGATAGCACCAATGATCTTGTTGTCGTTATCACGAAGCGGAG
>NZ_DCSO01000011.1:2520-5844 GCF_002325665.1 Methylophaga sp. UBA1464 | reverse complement strand
CGGAGTTGCATACATGATGATGGTGCGCTGTTCACCGTCAAATGCTTTTATATTAACTACTTCTGGTGAACTGGTTTCACCATTTTTGACGGCGCGGGCGAGTGTCCAGTCTCCAGCACCTAATTCCTGACCATTTTTTTCCCACCACCCCTTATATTCACCATATTGTTCAAGTCCCACATATTTTGCCCCCCCCCAGATGCGCTGCACCTCAGGGTTCGCCAGACTGATTTTTCCGGTTTCGTCAGCCATCCAAAGTCCCAATGGAATAATGTCGATTATTTTCTTTAAAATATATTCGTTTTTTGCAAGAGCCGTTTCTGCTTCTTTACGTGCCGTAATATCATCACTGATACCAATGACTTTAACCGGACGTTTCGCGGCATCATAAACAAGTTCAGCTCTTGACGAAAACCACCTCGTTTGACCTTGATCATCAGTCACTTCGAAGTCCCAGTTATAGGGTTGGCCGCTGCCGAAAATATCAATTAACTGTTCGATTGGTAGTTTTGTGAATGGCATTACGCAATTGGGTAAGTGATCAACCGCGACGCCAAATAGATCCGTGGCATTCTCCGAACAGGTGACCGTGCCCGTTAGAACATTCCATTCCCAATTGATGATTTGCGCCATTTCCAGCGCTGCCTTCATGCGAGTTTCGTTTTCGAGAATCTGATTCAGGTATTCCCGGCGTAGATCTTTCATTGCCCCATTTTCAGGCTCAGCAGATTGCAAACTTTCGATAGCTTCATCGCCATATCTTAGCCAAACCCAGTTTACTTCCAGAAAATCAGCCAGTGAACGCAGGTTCTCGTATTCAATCTCTCCACCTTTGGTCCATCTGTTCACAGAAGGCACAGAGGTATCAACCGCATTAGCAACTTGAGCTTGAGTTAACGACTTTTGCTTTAGTAACACCTTCAGGCGTTCGCCAAATCCGTTTTTTTTCATCGTAATACCAGAATCTTAAGGCCTTGTTATTGAAATCGTTTAATCGCCGCAAAGCATGTTACCACGAACATTTAAGGACTTTATAATCGACTGTAAATTACTTAATAAGTAATAAATTACTTGACAGGTAATAATTGTCAGGAATATAACTAATAACGCATGCAGGAGGTTTTTCCTGAAAGTGATGTGGCAAGGCAAATCAATACGGCTAAATCATTGAATGCACTTAATTAAATATTTTTGGAGTTAAAAATGAATAGCAGACTTACAACGATCGGGGCTGTAGCACTGGGGCTTTCAATGGGGAGTTTGGCAATGGCGCACGGTGCAGTTGAGCATGAAACCGAGAACAAACGTTTAAAATTTTTTGAAAATGCACAGCAAATGGAGCTTGCTTCAATGGAAGAACCGGGCGTTGCGGCATTTTTTGATGACATCGTGGGTTCAGGTAACCCGAAATCACCGATCTCGTGTGGTTTGTTCAAAATCGATGCGGGTAATCCACTTGTTTATACCTACGATTATGACGACATCAAAATGATGCTCGAAGGCAGCATTACCTTTTCTGACGGTGAACAAGAAGTGACTGCTGAAGCGGGTGATGTTTTGTTTTTTCCTAACGGCTCAACCATCACTTTTTCTACAGAAAGCTCAGGGCTTGCATTTGCATGTGGTCAACGGGCGGAGTTTTAGTCAAGGGCGTATTTCAACGGATGTTTAACAAATAAAACAGCAAATAATAATAACAATGCTGGCAAACATCCTCCTTCTGAAGGAGTGAGAAATGAATAAAATTAAATTGAGCAAAATACTTTCAATAAGTCTGTCGGTAACTGCTGCAGGAGGTGTTCTTGCAGCAGATTTAACTGATCTGACAGGTGGCGATCCGTTTTTTTATACCAGCGATCAATTGATCACTGAGGACAACAAGCAAAAAGCTTTATTAGGTATTGGTCGTCCGGATAAAACGCATTCGCAAATTCCGCATTTACCTGTTTATTTGGGCTACATGAGTACCAACTCTACCTATCGATTCGTCAATGTGGTTGAGCAAGTTTTTACAATGATTGGGGAAGGTAAACATGGTTTGTGGCGGATACAGGAAAATGGCACCGTCCGTTTTTACCTGAAAAGAGATGGCGAAGGTCTGGCCAAAAATGCAGATATTCTGGCAGCAGAAAATTATCAGCATATTGAGGATAACTACAGTCATTATCTGCCAGATGAAAGCTGGTCAGGCTATAAATATCCTGATCAAAAGTTTAATGAAGATGGCAAGTTAAACTATGTTGATTTGCCGATTAATCATCCGATTTTTGATAATCAATATGATCAGCATGAACCGATTGATTTGGCGAACTGGTATTGCACTATGTCGGGTAACGATTACCCGTATGCCAAAAAGGCGTTGGATTTTGCCTTCAGCCAGCCGGGCGCAAATCAGATTGGGCCGTTAGGTAAACGTGCGGGTCTGGATGTAAAAGAAAATTACGCAAAAGTCCTGCGGCTAAACCATTTCCCGGATGCCCGTTCTTGGGTAAACGTTGGCCAACAGGGTAAAGATTCATTCCACGTTGACTGGAAAGCAGTCGATGCCGCGAAGACACACGGCGAATTTTATCTGGTTGAAAGAACCTTTTTTAACAAACCTTATATCTTTCTAACAGCGGTTTATGACAATCAGGATAATGCCGATCATCGTTATGTGCGTCCAGCTGGGCCTTATTATGAATCATTAGGCGATAACACCAATGATCTGAAAAATACGGTCACAAAAGCACCTCGCTTTCATCTGGAAAATGGAGAAATTGGAAAAGCCATAGGCTTACCCATTTATGGTGTCCATCATCCGGATAGGGCAGCGTATGACTCAGGCGGCGCATGCCCGTTAAAAGGTGGAGATTGGGGAAGATACCCTGATCCTTCAGGTGGGTCATCATGGCCAACAACCTATGAAGAGGTAACGCCCCTCTGCGATGCCTTGTTGGTCGATATCAAATTCTATTCCAATCTTGATGGCCGGGACTGGACAAATCCGCATAAATACTTGGCAAATTCTGGCATGGGGACAGAAAAAGTGACCTACAAAATGCAACCTGGTCATTACGGTATTTTTAGCGACCCCTATAACACTTCGCGTGGCATAGAAAACACAGAAAGTCAGGATCTACCTGCTGAGCTAACAGTAACTTTCCCAACGGCTGAACCACCTGTCGGGTTTGTGAAACCTGCTGTATCTAATGTCGTTAAGGGCATGGTGCCTAGTGAGTTCTCTACCTGCCGGCCAGTACTTCAGGCTTCACTCGTTGAAAAGGTTAACAACAAATGAAAACGTTTAAATTAAATTACTTAGCTTTACTCGTGGCGGGTACA
>NZ_DCSO01000011.1:0-2421 GCF_002325665.1 Methylophaga sp. UBA1464 | reverse complement strand
GCTCGACCAGTTTTGCAGATTCTGGACAAGCCGAGGTTGGCCCGGCTAAAGCAGCCAAAGAATCAGTGGCATTTGTCGAGTATCTGGATCGTGAGGAAGTGCTCGGCGGCAAGTTCTCAACCTGGGTGGAGTTTGCCTCAGATTATGTGTTTCGAGGTGAATCTGAAACAAATGACGGGAAGATACCATCGTTAAAAGGGTCGATCACATGGACACATAATACTGGTGTTTATCTTGGATATTATCTGGCTAACAACTTATTTCCTGGCAATGATTCAGAGGGCAATAACCCTAAGATTAATGCCATCTGGGGACCCTATATTGGTTACACCACCCAGGATATAGCTGGCACTGGCATCAACTACAACGGTATGTTTTTCCAATACGTGTATCCCGGCGATAGTGATTCAAACTACCTTGAAATGTTCAACTATATTGATAAACAGTTTGGCAGGCTAAACTTGAAACTTGAATATTCTCCTACCATTACCGATTGGTTTGGTGTTGAAGATTTGCAATCACACAATATTGCGATTCATCCCAGTTTTTCGCTTCCAAATGGATTTACATTATCCGGTGGGGTTGGCTATCAGTTTTTTGATAATAAAGGTCCAAATCTCGATGCTAATGGAAATGGCAAAGAAGAACTCGACTGGACACACTGGAATATTGGTATCAGCAGAAATGTGTTCGGTTTTAATGTCGATTTAAGGTATCACGACACTGATATTAAAAAGGGCAAGCACGATTTTTACGGCTTTGATAATAATCACCAGATTGTTGACGAGCGTTACGTAATATCTGTATCTAAATCCTTTTAGGCCTTATTCGTCTTCAAATATTCATAATTGATAAGCGCTTTCAGCTGGAGCATTAGCGTGTTCCTTTGTCGACCGTTAGTAATAGCGGTCGACTTTTTTGCTTATAAATACACAAACGTTTTTATAATGATTTAGTCGATAGGTAATTTTGTTATTTTGCAAAGCATAAATGATTACCTATAAGCGGATACATCATTCAATTTTTCATTTACGGTAGCTCAGAAAGTCGTATTAACAATATCACTTTCATCTATCAGGAATAGATTTCTGATATAACGTATCCAGCAACGCAAATATCGCTTGTTGACTTTGTCTCAGCTGATTGGTGTTATCAAACAAGACTTGTTTGCTTTGTACATAATCTGCTTCTGTTAAACCATTGCTTTCCAGTGCCAGAAATGCTTCTACCGTGCCGGGTTCAGCTTCCAGATGAAACTGTAATGCCCAAACATGTTTGCCGTAGAAAAATCCCTGTGAAGGGGTTATCGCACTGCAAGCAAAAGAAGTGGCATTGACCGGCAATTCAAAACAATCCCCATGCCAGCTCAGAGGGACTAAATCTTCGGGCATCCAGCTGGCGGTTGCATTTGTCTTGCTGACCGGATACCAGCCAATTTCCAGTTGGGTATTGGGATACACCTTAGCGCCTAAAGCGGAAGCTATTAACTGGCTCCCCAAACAAATACCCAGGACGATTCTGCCGACTTCTATTGCCTCACGGATCAGTTGTTTTTCGGCAATCAGCCAGGGATAGTTGGTTTCGTCATAGGTGCTCATTGGCCCACCCATAATCAATAACCAGTCAAACTCATCGACTGAAGGTAAAGGGTCATTCAGATCAAGCCGGAAGGTGAGTAATTGAAAAGGTTTGTCCGCAAACCAATGTCGCATGGAGCCAATCCATTCGCCATCAGCATGCTGAAAGACAGCGACTTTTTGCATTTGCAACTCCACAATATTAAATAAATATCAGATAGCTAAATAAAGTTATCTGTCAAAAGCAATGACGATGGTTTACCACGCTACGAGCATTATGTTCACAATAACGAATAGCTCCCTAAAATCAAAGTACAAACTGATTTTGGCCAACCGTTATTATCAAAATTTCTGTAGAAATGAGCTCATAAAACTTTTAGTAATATTGTTGATCCTTAAAAAAGTATCATTGCGTCAGGCTAAGTAACTGAATTAAAAAATTAAATCTCCAAAAGCCCCGTTTTTGCTTAGTTTGCGCACAACTCTGGTGCAAACTGGTTTACAGCAGCTGATTTATAGGGCTACTATCACTCCGGCAACCCAAAAGAAAATAGAGTTATAAATAAAGTTTTGTCGAGGAACGGGTTGTTAATTTTTATAAAAATCAACGGAGAGAACGTATGTCAAAGTTAACTGCTTTATCAATTAGTATTGCTGTATTAGGTGGCATTTGGGCGTTTCTGGCATTAGGTCCATTGGCCGGTTTTGTTCTGGTTTGGGCGGGATTTATTGCCTGGGCGTGTTTCTTTCATACTGGTGCAGATATGCCAGCATTACAAAAAACCATTGTCGGTATGAGTTATGGTGCTGTGATCGCCGGTATTGCTCTATTATTAGCGACAAC
>NZ_DCSO01000065.1:24752-24949 GCF_002325665.1 Methylophaga sp. UBA1464 | reverse complement strand
GAGATGAAAGATCAACAAGCCCTTACATCCATAAAACCAAAGGCAATAATACCCATCACCAGATAGTGTCAGAAAGTTAGTTTGGATTTCATAAAGCCACCTTTTAACAAGTACTGTTCACATCTTGACAAGCTTCAAAACAAAAAGACTGACGAATCAAACAAAATTCAATTTCGTAAGGTTTAGTTAAGTATTGG
>NZ_DCSO01000065.1:24203-24607 GCF_002325665.1 Methylophaga sp. UBA1464 | reverse complement strand
CGTAGCATTAGCCTCATTTTGAGTAATGGGGCAATTTTGTGGAAAAACAAACTGGATGCAAACGGCTGTTTTATGCTTTTGGTTATTCAATGCAGGGGCTTTTCGCCGCACTGCGTTATGAAACGGCTTTTCGACAAGCCTTTCTGCTGTTATTAACTGCGGGTATTGGAAGTTTCTTTTTCGATGTATCACCAGTTGAACGACTGGCCATGATCACGGTTTTATTGCTTGTGGTGATGGTTGAAGCACTGAACTCGGCGATTGAATGTACCGTTGATCGCATCAGCACCGAACACCATCAGCTGTCTGGTCGAGCGAAGGATTATGGTTCTCTGGCGGTCTTTATTGCCATTATTATTGCTCTGGCGACTTGGCTGACTATTCTGTGGCCATTAGTAGGACGT
>NZ_DCSO01000065.1:22906-24100 GCF_002325665.1 Methylophaga sp. UBA1464 | reverse complement strand
TGTGGCCATTAATAGTGCGAGGCTGATGATGACTAAATTACAGTCTTTTTTTGGCCCTTATTTGATATTTATTCAGCTGCTGCTGACGGGCTTAGTGATTCTGAGTTTATCGCGTCTTGGCTTAGTGGTGTGGCAGTGGGAGAGGGTGACAACAGCTGCCTCACTCCCCACTATTTTCTGGCAAGGCATTCGTGCCGATTTGATTATGCTGGGGATGTTACTCGCGCCATTAGCGCTCGGACTGCCCTTACTGGCAAATCGACCTGGCTGGAAATTTTGGCAAAATCTGGTGCTCGTTTGGGGCGTAATGGTTATTGTCATTATCAGCTTTATGGAAGCATCCACTCCTGCTTTTATCAGTCAGTATGATCTGCGTCCCAACCGGTTATTTGTAGAATATCTGAAATATCCCCGTGAAGTGTTTGCGACCTTATGGCACGGTTTTCGAATGCCTTTAGTGACAGGACTCTTACTGACCGTCGCATCAGGTTGTCTTGCCGTTAAGTTATTGCAACGTTGGCTGAATAACACTCAAAGGCCCTGGCCGCTTTGGAAATTATGGCTTACCTGGCCGTTGTTGATCATCGTACTTGTTTTAATGATTCGATCGTCTGTTGGTCATCGGCCTGCCAATCCGTCCAGCTTTGCTCTGACACCGGATGCGATGGTGAATAGTCTTATGCTTAACTCCGCCTGGTCAGTGTATTTTGCTATTTACAATATGCAGCACGAATCAAATGCTGCTGAGGTCTACGGCACAATGTCTAATGAAGCCATAATGGCTGAAATACATGAAAGCTACCCGTGGATTGGCATAGACAGTAAAAGTAAATTTCCAACCTTAAATACCCGGCAGGCAACGGTAAAACGGGATAAACCACTCAATCTGGTGATTATTCTGCAAGAAAGTATGGGGGCAACGTTTGTTGAGTCTCTTGGCGGTGAATATGCCGTCACCCCGGAACTTGAACGCCTCAAACAGAAGGGGTGGTGGTTTGAACAGCTTTATGCCACGGGCACTCGCTCAGTAAGAGGTATTGAGGCGGTAATCAGTGGCTATTTGCCGACGCCAGCTCGCAGTGTGGTTAAGCTTTCGCTGTCTCAACAAAACTTTTTTACCATTGCCGGTTTACTCAAACAGCAAGGCTATTTCACCGAGTTTATCTATGGTGGTGAGTCCCACTTTGACAATAT
>NZ_DCSO01000065.1:14940-22837 GCF_002325665.1 Methylophaga sp. UBA1464 | reverse complement strand
AATATGGCGAGTTTCTTTATTGGCAATGGCTTTGAATCAGTCATTGATCAACATGATTACCCACATGCGGTTTTTACTGGAAGTTGGGGTGTATCTGATGAGGATTTACTGAATAAAGCGCACCAGCAGATTCAACAAAAACATGCCCAGGGTCAGCCTTATTTCAGTCTGGTATTTACCTCGAGTAATCATTCGCCTTATGAATTTCCCGATGGCCGTATTGAACTGGATAACCCTGTCAAACAAAGTAATACCAATGCGGTGAAATATGCCGATTATGCGCTAGGGCAGTTTTTTGATAAGGCGATGCAGAGTGATTACTGGGACAACACCTTATTTCTGGTGATTGCTGATCATGATTTAAACGTTTATGGCGATGCACTCGTGCCCATTGAACGTTTTCAAATTCCCGGTTTAATTTTAGGTGCTGATATTCAGCCACGGCGCATACCAACAGTTGCCAGTCAGATTGATATGGCACCAACCTTATTGTCATTAATGGGAGTCAATGCCGAAACGCCGATGATTGGACGTGATTTAAGTCTAGACAGTGAACAGCAGTCCACCGGTCGTGCGTTGATGCAGTTCGCTGATTATTTCGCTCTGATGCACGGTGAAAAAGTAACGGTACTCAGGCCGCAAAATTCTGCACTTGAAGGCTATTACTCACCGAAGTCCCGTCAACTGGAAATTGTAGGACCGGCATCAACGGCAGATGAACGCAAAGCGCTGTCACATGTTTTATTGCCATCCTGGTTATATCGGGAACAACGCTATGATATGCCGCTGGGTCGAACTGACTTGACTCCTTAAACAGGATATAAATGTATAGGCCTGAAAACTTTCAGTCAGATAGTTTTCAGGCTTTTTTTATATTTTTCTTAAACCTGAATGCATTAAAAAATAGCTTAAGTTTTTCTTAAGTAACGGGCTTTACTCTAGGCAACCATAAACATCAGGAGATGATTTATGGAAGCCACCAAATTAAATAGTTCGACACCCTCCGCAGCGAGACATTGGCAACAACGTTTGTTGTTTCCGCATAAATCACTGTCTTTAATTGATAATCAGTCAATTGAACATATAGCGGTGCAAGCCTTTATCAGCGAGCGTTTTAATCAGACTTTTGGCGCTGAAATACAGCATTTTTTACCGTATTTTATTGCCAGTCAGATGGATGATGTAATTGATTCGGCGATTGGTTTCCAACCGGTTCAGCAGCAACCATTGTTTCTTGAACAGTATCTTGCACACCCCATCGAAAAAACACTGAAACTGCATGGTATTCAAACCAGTCGTTCGGACATTGTGGAAATCGGTAATCTGGCTGCCAGTTTCAACAGTGGCAGTCCATTATTATTTATTTTGCTGGCAGCCGTATTGCATCAGGCCGATTATCAGTGGGTTGTGTTTACCGCAACACGTCAGGTCCGACATCTCATCGCCCGGCTACAGCTCACAACATTCACTTTAGGCGAAGCCGATCCTCAACTACTGATTGATAAAACTCAGCAGTGGGGAAGTTATTACTCTCATCACCCCGTCGTTCTTGCCGGCAATCTGCCGTCAGCAATCGAGCATTTGCTACAACATCATGTCATTCAATCGCTATTGGATACCCATAAGGATTTTGTCCATAACACCGCCAGGATGATCAGTAAATGAGCAGCAAAATTTTACAATCTCTGGAAATGCTGGCAACAGAGCAGCCCGACAAAATATGTGTGGGGGATGGTCTTCAGCAACTGACGCGGCAGCAATTGATGCAGCAGGTTGAATCAGTCGCTGCAGAATTAATGGAATATCAACATCAGGTTGTCGGATTACTGGCAGATAACAGCTTGCAATGGTTGATCATGGATCTGGCCGCACAACGCGCCGGTATTATTTTATTGCCTTTGCCATTATTTTTTACCCCGGATCAGCTACAACATGCCTTGCAGAGTGCTGGTGCTGTTGGGCTGGTTCATGATCGCCCTTTAACGATAGATGCCGATGTTCTGGCTGAAAGCCATTTTGTGAACAGTCTGATGATGCGCTTTACGGCCTGTCGAGGTAAGTCTTACATCACATTACCTGCAGGCACAGCAAAGATTACCTTCACCTCAGGATCAACAGCCGATCCAAAAGGAGTCTGCCTGAGTAATGACAATCAATACCAGGTCAGTCAGAGTTTATTAAGCGTACTGCAAATGCAAAATGTACGGCATATGGCATTACTGCCATTAAGTACATTGCTGGAAAACATTGCCGGACTTTACACACCCTTATTAAGTGGTGGAGAAGTGATATTACTCGGCATGAAGGAAACCGGCTTTTCCGGCAGCCTGTCAGGCAAGCTTTATCAATTACTGACCACGCTTTCCCATTACCAGCCAGAAAGTCTGATTCTGGTTCCGGAATTATTATCAGCTTTGGTCCTGGCAGCTGAGCAGGACTGGCAACCACCAGAATCCCTACGGTTTATTGCTGTGGGAGGAAGCCGGGTTGCCAGAGAACTGATTGAACGTGCTCGCCAGTTTGGACTACCAGTATATGAAGGCTATGGCTTGTCGGAGTGCAGCTCAGTAGTCAGTCTCAATACACCTGCACAAGACAAGCCTGGAACAGCGGGCAAGCTATTGCCACATGTCGACATCCAGATTGAAGAGGGTGAAATCATGGTCACTGGCAATGCTTTCCTGGGCTACATTGGCATCAACTCACCCCAACAAAATAGAGTATCTACCGGTGATATGGGCTATCTGGATCAGGATGGATTTTTAGTGATTCATGGCCGTAAAAAACAGCTGCTGATTTCCAGTTATGGCCGAAATATCAATCCTGAGTGGGTGGAAAGCGAGGTTCTGGCACACCCGGAAATCCTGCAATGCGTTTTATTTGGTGATGCGAAACCGTACTGTACGGCATTGATTTATACCCGTTTAAGCGATGTCGAACTTGAACATTGGCTATTAAAGGTCAATCACAAGCTGCCTGCCTATGCACAAATTATCAAATGGCTGCGAATTGAACAGCCACTGACAGCGAAAGCTGGACTGCTCACGGCCAATGGCCGACCACGGCGCAATCAAATTTTTTCTTTGTTTCAAAATGAATTGGAATCCATCTACCAGGAGCCACAATATGGGATTTTTTGACACCCTCTGCCAGCAGACAGATGTTGAACGACAACATTTGTTTTCTGCCCCGATTATCGAACAAACAATGCGTGGGGAAGTAACGCTGGATCTGTATATCGCCTTTCTGACCCAGGCCTATCATCATGTAAAACATACCGTGCCGTTACTGATGGCTGTTGGATCGCAATTGCCAGAGCAATACGAGTGGTTGCGTGAAGCCGTTGCCGAATATATTGAGGAAGAGCTGGGGCATCAGGAATGGATCCTGAATGATATCGCTGCTTGTGGTCACGATAAGGAATTGGTGCGAAACAGTCGTCCCAATCCTGCCACCGAGGTGATGGTGGCCTATGCCTACGATACCGTTTTTCGAGTTAACCCACTGGGATTTTTTGGCATGGTGCATGTCCTTGAGGGCACCAGTATTGCTACCGCAGATAATGCCGCGACAGCGATTCAGAATGCGTTGTTTTTACCTGACAAAGCCTTTAGTTATTTACGTTCGCATGGTGCGCTGGATCAGGAACATGTGAAGTTCTTCGAGGGATTGATGAACCGAATAGACGATCCATTGGCACAACAGCAGATAATTCACAGCGCAAAAATGTTTTATCAGTTGTATGGCGATATTTTCCGGAGTCTCACGCTATGAATACGCCACTGAATTCAAAACCAATTACGATCGTTTTAACAGGAGCAACCGGTGGTCTGGGTTCAGCACTGGCCAAAGCGTTGTCTGCCCAAGGTGTTGTATTGGTTCTTTGCGGACGGAATCATCTTAAATTGGAGCAGCTTAATCGAACATTGGGTGGTCAGCACCATTGTGTCGCCAGCGATTTGACCACCAGTCATGGTCGTCAGGCTGTGCTTTCCTATTGCCAGCAATTTCCCGCTGGCATTGATGCATTGATTAACAATGCTGCCAACAATCATTTCGCCCCTCTCAAAGAGATGAACGAAACTACTGTGCAACAAATGCTTATGACGAACTTGCTGGTACCTATCGAGTTGACACGATTATTACTTCCCATCCTGGCAAAAGCGGATAACGCTCAGATCATCAATATCGGCTCGGCATTCAGCCGACTCGGCTTTCCGGGGTTCAGTGTCTACAGTGCCTGTAAATTTGGGTTGCGAGGTTTTACCGAAGCGATGCGTCGTGAATTAGCAGATACCACCATCAAGGTACGTTTGTTTGCACCACGCACCATTAGCACCGCGATGAATGATGCCAATGTGACAGCCATGAATAAAGCGCTGGGTAATCATAGCGATAAAGTTGAAACCGTCGCAAAACAGTTCATCGACTTTTTTCAGCAAACACATCGCAATGAGCAGTTTTTAGGCTGGCCGGAACGCTTTTTCGGTTGGCTGAATTCAATTAATAGTCATTGGGTGGATCAAGGCTTAGCCAAAAAACTCCCCGTGATTCAGCGTTATTGGACAGGAGCAGCAAAATGAAAAAAGGGTATGTCATTCTTTACAGTGTGGTATTTGGAATGTTCAGTTTATCCGCTCAGGCGATCTCGCCTGAAGCATTGCCTTTGCAATCGGCCTGGGAACATGCCAATTATGAATTAACAGACAAACAGCAGATTGACGCATTTGAGTCATTAACAGCAAAGGCTGATGAAATTAAAAAACAATCGCCACAACAGCCAGACGTATTAATCTGGCGGGGGATTATCTATGCCAGTTATGCCGGGATAAAAGGGGGGCTTGGCGCGTTATCCATGGCCAAAACAGCTAAAGCTGATCTGGAAAAAGCGATTGAAATTGATGATCAGGCCTTGAACGGTTCGGCCTATACTACGTTGGGCACTTTGTATTACAAGGTTCCGGGTTGGCCGTTGGGCTTCGGGGATAAAACCACCGCAGAAAAACTATTAAAAAATGCTCTGAGATTAAACCCACAAGGTATTGATAGTAATTATTTTTATGCCTTGTTTTTAATGGATAAAAAACACTATAAACAAGCTGAATCGTATTTGTTATTTGCTAAAAAAGCGGCTCCCAGAGCAGATAGACCACTGGCAGATAAAGGCCGTTTAATGGAAATCGACAAGGCGTTGGCTGAAGTGAGCAAACATATGAATGACCAAATCGATGCAAATACTGCTAATTGAAGATGATCTGTCATTGGCGCAAGGCCTTATCCGCTCGCTGCGCCAAGATCGGTTTACCGTAAATCATCTGAGTCTGGGGCGTCAGGGAATTAATAGTATTAAAACCACCCCGCCAGATATTGTGATTCTGGACTTGGGGTTACCGGATATGGATGGCACAGCTGTACTTGCCGAAATCCGCAAGATTAATGCCGCCTTACCGATACTGGTGTTAACAGCACGCGGGAGTATTAATGATCGGGTTATTGGACTGGATGCGGGTGCCGATGATTACCTGGCCAAGCCATTTGATATTGATGAGCTGCTCGCCAGGTTAAGGGTTTTTGAACGTCGATTAAGCAGTAAGCAACACGCGGCATTACAGATAGGCTCCGTCATCCTGGACAGCAAAACCATGCAGCTGAATGTTGATAACGCATTGGTTGAATTACCACGGCGTGAATTTATGTTGCTGAAAATCCTGATGGAGAACGCTGGACGGGTCCAGACCCGGGACAGTTTGGAATCCAGGCTCTATAGCTGGGGTGAAGAAGTGACCAGTAATGCCATTGAGGTACATGTGCATCATTTACGCAAAAAACTTCCGGAAGGGTTTATTAAAACCATTCGCGGAGTAGGTTATCAAATTAGCAACACATGAAATCTATTCGATTATATTTACTGCTGATATTAGTCGCCACACTAATATTGGTGATGTTTGTGTCATTACTGAAAGGCTACCAGTCCAGTATCGAAACCGCACAAGATTTATTTGATGAACGGTTGGTTAACACCGCTGAATTAATTGCATCAGCAAATGTTGCTCAAACCACTTCTGATTCGGCTCAAAGCCCCACCAGTGATTATTTGTTTTTTCAAATATGGGATGCTAAGGGTCAACTGTTAACTCGTTCGAGTACCGCGCCACATATTGCACTCAGCCCCTTTAAAAAAGGCTTTTACGACGTTAATTTTAACGGCTTTCGCTGGCATAACTATGCCTATCCGGATCCCCAGCTTCAACGGTGGATTATCGTCGGAGAGCGGAGCGATGTTCGCAGTTCTATGGCAGAAGATATCGTATTAGCCACCATTTTGCCGGCTTTTTTCGGCATTGTTATCGCGGCTATTTTAATCTGGTGGTTAATTGGCACGGGTTTGAAACCTCTGAAAAATCTTTCCAGACAACTTGCCAGCAAACAGGCGGATGATTTAAAGCCAATTCAACTGGCAGATCTGCCAATTGAAATGAGCCAATTGGTCAAAATTATAAACCAGCTATTCTGGCGACTTGATCAGAGTTTTCAACGTGAACAACGATTTGCTGCAGATGCAGCACATGAATTACGTACCCCTATCAGTGCTCTTCAAATACATTTACATAACCTGCGACAAACCTATGGTGATGACAGCGAAGATTGGCAACTTATGCAAGCGTCTGTCGATAGAATGGGCCATCTGGTGAATCAGATCCTGATGCTCTATCGCACTGCGCCAGAGCAAATTGCCGCTAAGGATGAATCAATCGATTTATATAAAATAACCAGCGATGTGATTGCACGGGATTATCAGCAATTTGAAAAAAGACAGCAGCATGTTGAATTAATAGGTGAATCCGCGATGATGCAAGGTCATGTTTTCGCATTGGAAACACTGCTACAGAATCTGCTGAATAACGCCAGTAAATACGCTCCAGCAAACGGACATATTCTGATTCAAGTTCACCCAACTGAAAAAGGCGTGCGTTTAATTGTTGAGGATGATGGACCGGGCATTCCAGCAGACCAGTATGAGCGGATTTTTGACCGGTTTTATCGCTACCAGAACGAAAACAGTGATCTGCAATTACCCGGTTGCGGTCTGGGACTGGCTATTGTTCAACATATTATTGAAATGCACCATGCTGATATCAAACTTACCAATTCAGCATTTGAAAGCGGCCTTAAGGTCGTGATTGATTTTCCCGCAGCGTTGAATAAATGATGAAAAAATTATTGACATGCATAGCTATCTTTATGATTTCATTAAATAGTTATGCAGCACCTCCGGTTTTTGAAATAGTGATAAAAGATCATCTGTTCTATCCCGATGAATTGGTTATCCCAGCTAATACCAAGGTGAAATTACTGGTTAAAAACCAGGATGCGACACCCGAAGAGTTTGAGAGTTATGAACTCAATCGCGAAAAGGTCATTCCGGGAAATACCCAGGCAATTATTTTTATTGGGCCCTTAAAACCTGGCGTTTATCCGTTTTTTGGAGAATTCTTCCCCAAAACAGCTCAGGGCAGAATCATTGTCAAAGAAGATGGTAAATAACCATGCTGCTCAATAGCGTCATTCTGGTGTTACGGGAAGTACTTGAAGCGGCGATGGTGGTCAGTCTGTTTATGGCATTTACCACGGTTAGCCAGCAATCACGTCGCTTTTTGATCAAGGCCATTCTGCTGGGTCTGATTGCCGGTGCCACGTATGCGTATTTCTTACCGGAAGTTTCAAACTGGCTGGAAGGGGTTGGTCAGGAAATAACCAATACCGCTATTCACATAGGTATCTATTGTTGTCTGACGGTTTTTTTATGGCTTATATCAAGGGATATTAATTTACCCAATCAACTGGTCAAAGGCATGATGATGACAGCTATCATTCTGGCCATTAGCCGGGAAAGTGC
>NZ_DCSO01000065.1:11152-14923 GCF_002325665.1 Methylophaga sp. UBA1464 | reverse complement strand
ATTATCCTGGCAATTAGTCGGGAAAGTGCCGAAATCATGTTATATATTTCCGGCTTTCGCAGTGACCACTTTTTAATGCAATCTGTATTGTCAGGCAGTTTGATTGGATTAGGTATTGGCGTCAGCTGCGGTATTTTTCTATATCACCTGATGATTGCTTTAAAGCCCGCTGCCGCAGCCAAATGTATCTGTATTCTGGTTGTGATTGTAGGTAGCAGCATGATGTCTCAGGCCACCCAGTTTCTGATTCAGGCGGACTGGCTGGCATCATCAAACCCCGTGTGGGACAGCTCTCATCTTATCAGCGAACATTCCTTACCTGGTCAGTTACTGTATGCCTTGATGGCCTATGAAGCGACGCCAACATGGAGTCAGATTCTGGTTTATCTGACAAGCTTGTTACTGATGCTGATTGTTATTGTTTCCGGACGATTTTCCAGGTCTATTCAACATGATTAATCTTCGAATCACCATTGTTTTTTTAATCCTCATCGCACCAGCCAGCTATGCCGACGGTAATCCGGTCGATAAAGTCTATTCTCCCTATGTTCAACCGCTGGAACGTGAAATTGAATGGCGAATGACGGACTCTGACGGAAAACAGGTTCAACGACTGGGTATAGGCAAAAGTCTGACGGATCGTCTGTTTATTGAAGGTTATTTGATCGGCGAAGATAACCAGAATAATGACTTTCGCTTGCAAGCATTTGAAGTTGAAGCGCTCTGGCAACTCACAGAACAAGGTGAATATGATATTGACTGGGGATTGATTACCGAACTTGAACGACAACGTGATGATAATAACTGGGAAGTGTCTGCAGGATTAATTGGTTTGAAAGAGTGGGGCAGATGGGTGGGTACGGCAAACTTCTGGCTTAAATATGAATGGGGACAAACTCAGGAAAGTGAGTTTGAAACCGCTTTGTCATTACAAACACGCTACAGGCATTCCCGCTATTTTGAACCTGCCATTGAATTTTATGCGGGTGAAGATACCCGTGCTCTGGGGCCGGTTTTTCTGGGGGATATCAGTCTATCTCCAGGCAAAAAACTGCATTGGGAAGTGGGTGTGCTTACTGGATTATCATCCAAAACTGCCGATACCAATTGGCGAGCCTTGCTGGAATATGAATTTTAAAACTTATTCCATTTGTGAAATGCAGTCTCCATAAGTCTGATTTTTAAAATTATCTATGGCTTGCTGCTTCCCTTCATTGGTTTCCGCAACGGGTTGCTGATACGCACTGAGCAATAAGCCACGAGTGACATTGCCCATGGCATTTTCCATGGCTTCATAAATTGGCGTATTCATCTGCCTGAACAACATATAGGAACCGGCTTTACTGGCCCATTCTTCACATACTTTGGTATCGCCTGGAGATTCCGCATAAGTGGATAAGGGAAACAGCCACATTCCACCAAATAATAGTGCAGTATAGATATTTTTCATGATGCATCCTGTTATCAGTACAGAATGCTTTTACGCCAATGCAGATGAAGATTGCGTCAAGATGTTCTTTTTAAAAAGCAGAAAAGTGGAGAGCAGGCGTTCGCTCTCCACCTGATTAACTGTTAAATATCGCTATGCGGACCAAACACTTCATAGTGAAGTTGCTCGGCCGGAACCCCTAAATCAGTTAGCTGCTGTTTGGCAAAACGCATAAATTCAACCGGACCACAGAGGTAAAAATGACCATCCGTTAATGGCAACTCAAATTGCAGCCGATCTAATTGCATTAAACCGCTCAGGGCCTTTTCATCATCAGAATCATCCTGTTTATACCAGTAATAGTAATGCAGTTTATCCAATTGATCTGCCTGGCTTTTTAACTGATTAGCATAGGAGTGCTGATGTTTATTTTCACAGGCATGTAAAAACCAGACAGGTTGACTGGTTTGACTGGCCAGCAGTGTTTCCAGCATCGCCATCATCGGTGTAATGCCCACACCGGCAGAAATCAGTACGGTTGGTTTGTCCACATGTGCCAGATAAAAATCCCCGGTGGGTGGCATTAATTCAATCTGATCA
Source organism: Methylophaga sp. UBA1464 (assembly GCF_002325665.1). NCBI lineage: Bacteria > Pseudomonadati > Pseudomonadota > Gammaproteobacteria > Thiotrichales > Piscirickettsiaceae > Methylophaga > Methylophaga sp. UBA1464. The sequence goes on along the minus strand of NZ_DCSO01000065.1, from coordinate 12,894 downwards.
CCCACCTGAACTTTATCGTGTAAGTAGTTGGAAACCAAGCCTGCTTTTGGCTGAGATTCACGCTTGACACTGATTCGGTAACTTTCACCATTAAATTTATCGGAAATGGAATATTGTCTGATTTCAATATTTTCTGCCTGCTCAGGTTTTACCTTAACGGCCAGATATTGACCGGGTTGGTAACGGGCAATCTCACCGCCATCCACCGGCACAAAGGTAAAGCTGGTCACCAGTTCCGATTCCGGCGTTTTATCCTTCACTTCAAATAAACGTGGACCGGTCCAGCCACCCGTTTTGTTTTGGTAATCGCTGTAGATATCCTGCTCACGGCCAATTAACACTTTTGCCAGCAAACCATAGGCTGCCACCCAGGCCTCGGCGACTTCATCAGTGAATTCTTCCGGTGCCAGCTCACGCAGTGTTTCAATCAAATGATGTCCGACAATCTGATATTGATCCGGCTGAATATCAAAGCTGACATGTTTATGCGCCACTCTTTCAACCAATTCACCCATCGCACCTAAGTCATCTATATGCTTTGCATACATTGCCACCGCACTGAACAGGGCAAACTGCTGTCTTCCGGTCGCCTGATTAGCAAGGTTAAAAATATCTTTTAATTCTGGGTTATGACTGAACATACGTTTATAAAAATGATCAGTGACCTCAACCCCTGCGTTTTCCAGTAACGGCAGGGTACTTTTTACAATTTCGATGGTTCTGGTATCTAACATAAATAACCTCTTTGCGATTATGAATAATACATTCACTATGCTGTTTGCAGAGGTTGTGCCAGTTATTTTTATATAAACAAATCAATAATGTATGAAATTATTCGAAAACAAATAAGTCAAAAAGACATATATAAAAACATGTCTTTTTGACCTTATCGTGATAAATTGACATTAGCTAATTAATCGAGCTCGCGTTATGCAGGATTTTGATTCAACCTTATTACTCGAAGTAGCCTTGGATCTGGCAAACAGCATTAACAATGATGATCGCTTTGATCGCCTGCTGGCGTCGATTCGTAAAGCCATTAAATGTGATGCTGTTGCCTTGTTGGGATTACATGACAATCTGCTGACACCTCTGGCAATTCAGGGTTTGTCCTCAGAAGTATTGGGGCGTCGCTTTCATCTTAGTGAACATCCGAGACTTCAGCAGCTATGTAATAGCAGCAAACCCCTCATTTTTCCGGACAATTGTGACTTGCCCGATCCCTATGATGGGTTGTTATTGGCCAGATCCGGCGATTTGCCCGTACATTCCTGTATGGGATTACCGTTGTATTCAGATCAGAAAGTCATTGGACTGGTCACCATTGATAGCTTGCAAGCCGGCAGCTTTAACCAGATCAGCCCCAAAACACTGGAACTGATAGCCGCACTGTCTGCAGCCACATTAAAAACAGCACTCGAATTTAAAAAACTCGAGATCAGCGCTCAGCATGCCAATCAGCTGGTCCAGGAACTGACGCAGGAAGCCTTATTAAAAGATGGCGGAGAACTGATAGGCCAAAGCCATGCCATGCAGACATTGAAAAATGAGATTCAATTAGTCGCTGGCTCGGACTATACCGTGTTGATCACCGGTGAAACCGGCGTGGGAAAAGAGCTGGTAGCACGTACTGTGCATCAGTTATCGTTGCGAAAAGATAAACCTTTAGTCCACATAAACTGTGCTTCATTACCGGAATCGTTGTCCGAAGCCGAATTATTTGGCCATACCAAAGGCGCTTT
>NZ_DCSO01000065.1:10113-11079 GCF_002325665.1 Methylophaga sp. UBA1464 | reverse complement strand
CCAAAGGCGCTTTCACTGGAGCCGATCGTGAAAGAGCGGGTAAATTTCAATTAGCCCATGGGGGCAGCCTGTTTCTTGATGAAGTTGGAGAGTTGCCGTTAGCCGTGCAAAGTAAGCTTTTACGCGTATTACAAAGTGGTGAAATACAACCAGTGGGTAAAGATAATGTCGAACAGGTTGATGTTCGCGTGATTGCCGCTACCAATAGAAACCTTGAGGAAGAGGTCAGCGAGGGACGTTTCAGAGCCGATCTTTATCACCGTTTATCGGTTTATCCCATCAAGGTTCCACCGTTAAAAGACCGGGATCAGGATGTGTTATTACTGGCTGGTTACTTTCTGGAAAAAACCAGTCGAAAATTAGGCATCAGGCAATTACGACTGTCTCAGGATGCGGAGCTGGCGTTACGGGAGTATCACTGGCCGGGCAATGTGCGCGAGCTGGAACATGTCATCAGCCGGGCCTCATTAAAAGCCAAAGCGAAACCGACCACTACCGGAATTATTTCGTTAAATAGGGAGTTTCTTGAGTTACCAACATCAAATATTTCTGTGAATTCAGTTGAAAAAACGACTGAATTGAAACCCATGCTATCTCCCGGCATGGATCTCAAAACCGCTACTAATGAATTTCAAAAACAGTGCATTTTAACGGCTGTTACGCAAGCTGATGGAAACTGGAGTGAAGCGGCCCGATCGCTGAAAACCGATCGGGCCAATTTGGTCAGAATGGCAAAACGTCTAGGCATTTCGATAAAAAAATCTGTTGTAAATCATTAACCAGGTTATGCACTTAATGAAGCCATATCAATGACAAAACGATAACGCACATCGGACTTTTCCATACGATCAAACGCTTGATTAATCTCATCCATTTTGATCATTTCGCACTCCGGTAAAATGTTCATACGCCCACAGAAATCAAGCATTTCCTGCGTTTCAGCAATGCCACCAATCAATGAACCTG
>NZ_DCSO01000065.1:9644-9987 GCF_002325665.1 Methylophaga sp. UBA1464 | reverse complement strand
TGCGATACGGCGACGGCCAAAAATCATTGGTGCGGTATTAGGGCCTTCAATCGGGCCAATTTGTCCGACTAAAACTAATGTTGCATCGTTATCCAATAAGGGAATGTAGGGATTCAGATCATGGTTGACCGGAACCGTATCAATAATTAAATCAAATGCTGAACCCGCGGTGGTCATGGCTTCTTCATCTTTTGACACCAAAAAAGCATGGGCACCCAGATCTTTGGCACTTTGTTCTTTTTTCGGCGAGGTACTGATAACAGTGACATGGGCACCCAAGCCAACGGCTAATTTAATCGCCATATGGCCCAAACCGCCCATTCCCACAACGCCAACACGGCTG